>CAYYMM010000093.1:0-18627 GCA_964472395.1 uncultured bacterium
TCGAGGCTCCTATCTGATGGATTTCGATCACTACGAAGAACTTCCTGCGCTTCTTACTGACGCGGTTGTCGCCGCATACAAGAAGGAAAAGGAAGAGTAGATCATCCCCGATCAAGCGTATCAACGCCCGGCTTCCGCCGGGCGTTTTTTTTTCTTAATCGCAGATCATCCGAATGCGATTCAACTCTGAGTCTTTTCTTGTTTTTCGGGTTTGATCATGGGTGCGAACTGAGAATCCGGCCGTTTTTCTTTCAGATTCTTTGGAATACTTTTCCCCATCGCCACGAGTTCCTGTCTCGCCATAATGTTTTCCGAATCAAGCTGCAGAACCTTCAGGAACTGTTTCTCGGCCTGAATGAAATCACCATCCTGCTTGAACAGGGTTCCGAGAATCGAGTAATAGATACTGTTTTCCGGTTCGAGCTGAATCGCCTTCTGGCACGCCAGAACTCCGGCCCTGTACCACCTTGGGTTTTTAAGGCATACTTCCGCGAGTTTTGCATAGTATCGAGGCTCATAAGGATCCAGGTCGATCGCGGATCGAAAATACTCCATCGCCGTGCGATACTCGCGGGATTGTAGTGATTTCAATCCGACAGAAAACTGAAGTTGAGCTTTTGTGCGCTGCTTGACACTATCGGACTCCACATCCGGCGCTGTCCTGCCGATTCTGACATCATAAGCCCGTCGTTCGGATTCATCCGAAAGCGTATGATATGCATTCCGAATCATGACAAAAATCTGGTCCATCTTCTCTCGGATATCTTCAGGGTCGTCCTCGGTTCGTGCATCGGGATGATACTGCTTGGCCAGGCGGAAGTAAGCCGCTTTAATATCGACCTGTGGGGCTTCGGGATTCAATCCGAGAATCTCATAATAGTTTTGCCGCTGGTACTTCTCCCAGACACCCCGGATCGTTTTTCTCCGATTGACCAGATCATCGGCATCAGCCGGCTTCTGGGCAGAAAAATGGATAATATTCGATTTGTACAATAGGTACAATGTAATCAGGAGTTTCTCACGATCGATCTTCAGGAGGCGTCCAAGATCCTTAACGGTGGAGTTTCCATCGATACGTGACAACATAAAGCCAAGTGCCGTGTCTTTCGGAAACCTGGCATAGACTTTCTCATCCAGTTCACCCTGGACTACCGGTACGAGATCAACCGATGAGATAGCTTGATGGAGATCCTGCTTGAATTTCTCCGTGTACTGCTGATAGATCGCCTGAAGATCCGCATGGCCTGGGAAGTCGATCAGTATTTTTTTGAGTTTTGTCCAGGCTTCCCAGTATCGGGACTTCGTGAAAAATATCTCGGCTTCCGCAAGTTCCTTTTTGACCTCGTCAGGAAGCTGCTGTTCGGTTTTAGCATATGTTTCGATCCTGCCTTCCTCGAGATACCGCAACAGCAGGTTGACCACTTCGAATTCCGTCAGCATCGACACCGCACAGATCGATCGTATAGGGCTCGGTTCGGCAAGCGCTTCAAAGAAGCGACGAACTTCGGGTTGGGGATGCTCCCGGACCTGCATCTGGCGAAAGTCCTCATCGCGGCTCCTGAAAATACCCTTAATCGGAAGTCTTGAGTCGATCTCTCTCCGCAGACGAATTCTCTCGAGCCCATGCTCAATAACCCACTTGAAGGGCAGTTTTAATGAGATCGTTTTCGTGTCTGGGAACTGATCTGGATAAAAGATGAAATCGCCCGTGCGCCATTCGAACAAGCTCAGGATGATGTCCTGACTTTGTCGTTTGAGAACTTCAAGGAATTCCCGTTCGGTTACATAGCCTTTTTCGATCAATTTCTTGGCAAACTGGCCGTCGGAGATCTGAGTCTCAAGCTCGAAATCCAGCTGTTGCGAATCCGGAAGGATTTGCATTCGACGGATCACGGATCGAAAACTGTCCTCAGCAAACTCGGAGTAAGCTGACATGATTTCGCCGTTTTCGAGAAGAACAAATTTAGACTTGTTCTCGCTGGAGATTCTCAGTGTCCCGGATTGTTTATTCGAGTTCAGATAGGTGATTAGTTTGGCGAATTCGAGTTGCGAGAGATTTCCTTTTTGACTCATAGTCGATCAGTCTCCCCGCGAGATCGGCACTGACATCAAGTATGTTATATCAAATATGTTTCAGAATGAGTGAGTTTATTTTCTCTTTTGATGCCGAACCGACGAGTTTATCGACGAGCGATCCGGCCTTGAAGAAGAGCAGAGTCGGGAGTGACATGACCTGATAATTCTGGGCGAGCGCAGTTTCGACGCCTGCATCGACCTCGAAAAACCGAACTTTGCCTCCATGCTCCCGTTCCAGATCAGCAAGAATCGGAGGTATTTTCTTACAGGGACCGCACCATGCCGCTCCGAAGTCGACGACGACAAACACACTTGATTTCAGTACTTGTTGATCAAAATCTGCCTGGGTTATTTTCTGACTCATGATGCCACTCCTTCCTGATCATTCAGCAACTGTTTCTGCCGATGCACGCGCAGATTCTATGAATCGTTTAAACTGAGCAGGTGGCAGGAAACTGACGAACCGCGTTATTTCCTCCCCCGCCGGACTCAAATAGATGACAGTTGGCAGACCCTTGACGTCAAATCGCGTCTGAAGTTCCTTCACCCGCTGACTCTTACTTTCTGTACAATCGATCTTAACGAGCACAAAATCCGCCAGGATTGTTTTGATCTCTGCGTTCGAAAATGTCTTGTGCTCGAGTTCCTTGCAGGCTGCACACCATTCAGCATCAAAATCAAGCAAAATCGGCCGATTCTGCTGTTTCGCATCCTCCATGGCCTTGTCAAGATCAGTCCGCCAGGCAGAGTCAACCGAGACACCCCCTGCGGTTTCAGTAGAACTCATGTCCGGAACGACTTTGCCGGGAACCGGAAGCAATGAAATAATGATGAAAAGGCCAGCAACCGCGAGAATCAGGGCGAGGCCTTTTAAAAACTTCGCAGCGGTTTCAGCATCCTCTTCCAGTTTCTCGAACAACCCGATCAGGGTCGCGAGCATGACACTGAAGATACCCCACAGAATTCCTGCGAGTGGTGGCGGGAGAACCGGGCCGACGATCCATATCGCTGCGGCGATCATCAGCACACCAAAGGTTTTCTTGACTTTTTCCATCCACATTCCAGCACTGGGCAGAGTGGTGAGTAAGCCGGAGAATGTACCGAGGATCAGGAAAATGATGCCCATCCCGAATGCGAAGGCCATCATCAGACTGAACCCCACCACGATCCGACCGGTTGTCGCGATGTAGGTCAGAAGCAGTATGACTACTGGTCCAGCGCATGGAGCGGCCACCAGCCCCGCAACCATCCCCATGATAATCGCACCTAAAAATCCACGACGCGGCCCCGAACCCTGAAGTCTCGTGGCAATTCCGGACGGAAGTGAAATGTCGAAGAGTCCAAGCATCGACAGACCCATTGCAGTGAAGATCATACCTACGATTCCGACGATGAGGGGAGTTTGGGTAATCGAACCGAACAACGATTTGGTCAAGGCGGCGACTACTCCCAGCGACGAGTAAATCAAGGCAAGCCCCAACACATAAAAAAGGGAGAGCGAAAAACCGCGCCATTTCCCATGACCCGCACTGCGACCTCCGATATAACCAATTGTGATCGGGATCATCGGATAAATGCATGGCGTCAAACTGGTCAGGAATCCCGCAATGAACACGATCATCAGAGCCATCCATGATCCCTGGTCCAGGGCACTCGACAACCGACCCTCCAGCGTCGCATCACTCGCATTCATCACCCTGAACTGCCGCTCGATCGCTTCCGCTGCAGGATTCTGAACCGGTTCACGGGCGATCTTGATCCGGATATCGAACGGTACCTGTTTCGGGGGAAAACACATAAAGTGCTCACCTTCAGTGCAAATCTGATAACTTGTGTACCCCTTAATATTCAATTCCCCTTCAGGTTGCTCTTTTGATATCGACAGAGGGAGTTTCAGAATCGCCGTGTCTCGACGAACCAGTTCATCTTCCAGAAAGATCCCGGGAGTGACTTCGAGCAGACCCGCAGTGACTGTTTCGATTCGGGGTTCGGAATCGAGGGCGATTTCGAGAAAATTCTGAGTGAGATGGGTTTCGGTCGGCATCCGGTACTCCACAAACAAAACCAGATCCGAGCCGGCAACGACCGCTGTATGAGACGGTTCGATACGGACCTTGACCGCGGGGACGTCCTGTGCACCGGTTGAAACACCGGAGAACATCAGCATAATGGTTATCAGAATGATGAATCGATCCTTCATAGGAATCTCCATGGTGGTGCGGAAAACCGGATGGCTCCGGAGGAAAAGTGCCGGGCCGTATTGTAGACGAACTCCCTGTGAAAAAAAACAGTTACCAAATGGACTCGATCTCTGTGTTCTGAGCAGCGTTTTGCTCATGATTCTGTTTGCGCTTGTCGCATGCAAGCCACCCGACCGAAAACCGATCATGATGCCCGATTCGGTATCTATTCCGGGAGCACCCATCGCTGACATCCGGTTTCAAACGGACGGTTTAGAATTCTCACCTGCAACTCCCTCCACCCTTCCGCTTGCGCTGTTCCTCATCGACCTGAATGCCGCAGCCTCACGCGCACAGTTCTATGAAATCGAAAAATTGCGAATCCGGATTCCGGCCGCCCTACTCGAACTGACCGCTGCGGCACTGCAACCGAAATCGCGGCTCAGAGCGCGACAATTCATGGCCACCCGTTCTCACAAATTCCGTTTGGCGTTCGGGAGCGAAAGAGATATCCTTGCGTTTGGGAAAGGGACGATACTCCCGACCTGCTTTATTCTCGACGCAGACCGGATAACCCGTTTCCGTCATGACGGTTTCATCGGAGTTGCTGACATCGAGAACGCGATTCGAGACGTCTTGGGTTTATCCGCATGAAAGGATTGGACATGTTCAGATTTCCACTCATTTTCAAAACTCTCGTGCTCGCGACGGTATCCGTCGCCACACTCGCGGCATCCGATCCGCTGAACGAACAACCTTCGCTGAAGTCAGGACAGGATATGGCATCCCAGGCTGAGTTACGGAGTGACACATCGGTGTTTGATTTCGGACGGATATATCCAGGCAAACCGATCACACATACTTTCTCGCTGGTCAATCATTCCCAGGATAAGTCCATCACGATCGATAACCTTCGGTCGGATTGTGGCTGTTCGGTTACTCTGACCGGTGACAAGCTGCTCACGCCGGGCACTGCCACATCGATCCAGTTTTCAATGGATTCTGATATCCCTGAAGGACCGTTCTCCAGAAAGATATCCGTCGATTACTCGGTCGGAGATTCGAAACAATGGATCGAAATCACAGTCAAAGGCGAATTGCTGACGGTCGTCCGATGCCAACCAACTCATGTCTACTTCAAGAAGGTTATGTATGGTGAAGCCGCGACTGAGCATGTCACCGTTATTCCGGTCGAACCTTTCAATCTGCTCGGAGTCCGGACCGAGAATAACAAGGTTCAAGTTTCTTTCTCACCTGTCCTTGATTCTGAAGGTGCACAAACCGATACGAGCAAGACTGATCCATCGTCTTCCTCATGGGATCTGACAGTCACGATTCCTGCAACGGCGTCCGCGGGAAAACTCGAAGACACAGTAATCCTTTCTCTTGATCATCCTGAGCAGTCTGAATTCCGAGTGATCGTGAAGGCGGTCGTGAGGAGTTCCGTATCGGTTAATCCTACACAGATTTACCTGGGCTCGATCGAGCCTGGTGAGGAGCGCTCTACAAAAATCAAGGTGTCAAAAACCGGAGATGCAACGTTGCGCGCTCCGACAGTGAAAACGGATCTCAACGGGGTGACGTGGAACATCGAGGAAAAGAAAACGGGTGCTGATTTTGAGATCCGATTGGTTTTCAAGATTCCGGAAGATTCAAATGCTCAGTATTCGGGTATCATTACCGTCATGACGTCTGATCCGACACTACCCGAATTTGAAGTTCCGGTGTTCGGGTACCGCATTCCGGTTCGTCAATCACCGGATTCCATAAAATCGAAGTGATCAGAGCATCGTTTCGATTTTCATCTTCGATTTGATCTCGTTGTACAGTTTTTCGCGAGCTTCTTCCTTTTTCCGGGATTCCAGACCTTTGCGTATTTTCTCGGATGATTCTTCCAGCGTCAGTGTTCGAGCGCTGTTTTTTTCGACTGCCTGGAACACATAGATACCCGTCGGCGTTTCGATCGGTTTCGAAACTTCGCCGACATTGAGAGCAAAGAGGGCATCTTCCAATTCCTTTTGAAGTTTCCCGCGTGTCACCGCACCAAGATCGCCTCCTTTGGCCGCAGTCTGACTGTCCTCGCTGTTTTCCCTTGCCAGATCCTCGAATTTCTTCCCGGACTGGACATCTTTCGCGATCACCTCGGCTTTTTTCAGAGCAGCGTCATGCTTGTCTTTGTAATCAGCGGCTTCCTTAGGGGGAACTTTCAGTAGCAACTGGCGCGCAAGCACACTTTCGGGCTGAGCAAATTTATCGGTATTCGTTTGATAAAATGTTTTAATTTCGTCATCCGTAACTTTGATCAATTCTTTGGTCCGGGTGTCGACAAATTTATCGACGACAATCTGCTTCGAGACTTCGGTGCGGAACTTCTTCATGTCTTTGATGCCGCCTAAAAACCGCTGCTGTGCTTCCGGTCCTTCACCGAAAATTTTCTGAAACTGACTGATCCGCTCATCGATTTCTGCGTCTGTCACGGCAATTTTCTCTGCGGAAGCCGCTTTCTGCATGATGCGTTCCTTGAGCAATCGATCCAGAAATTCCTTGCGCATCTGTGACAATCGATCATCGGAAAACTGCATATTCGGGCTGACTTCCCTGAATTTATCTGTAAAACCAGTAACCTTCTCTTCGACTTCCCACGCATAAATCGGATCCCCGTCGATCTTCGCAACGATTTTGTTCGGGTCCGCAGATTTGGGGGCCGGTGTCGGCATAAGTCCGGCATCGGGAGCCACGGTTGCGGCCGGAGGATTGGCCTGAGCCAGAACGAACGAATGAGCGAGAACGAGAATTACCGTCAGTATCAATATCTTTTTCACTGAAACCTCCCGATCTTTACACAAGGTGTTCGGTGTCCGGATTCTTCGCCAGAATCCCGACCACTTCATTGACTTTCTGCGCCATATCGCGCCTGCAAACCAGCAAAGCATCTTTTGTATCAACGATGATCAGGTCATCGATCCCGATTCCCACGATGGTTCTTCCCTGACCTGCGACGAACGTGTTACGACACTGAATAAGAACATGTCCACCCTGAATCCGGTTCCCATTTTCAGATTCTTCAACAAACGGTATCAGCGCGTCCCAACTCCCGACATCCGCCCATTGAAAGTCCACCGGGAAAGCGGCGATCCTGTCGCTGCGTTCCATGATCGCATAATCTATCGAGATATCCGGAAGACTCGGAAACATCCGTTCGATGACAGAAGGATCGTTCCCGGAACGGATAAATTCCGAAACAATCGCATGGATGTCCGGGCATAAAGTCTCAAACGCCTGATTGATCGCCTCAGCCGAAAAGACAAACATACCGCTGTTCCAGAGATAGCAACCGGCTGCGAGATACTCGATTGCACGGGCATGATCCGGTTTCTCCACGAAACGATCAACCTTGTAGACTTCCGAATCTTCGTCGTTCGGAATGCTGGATCCGATCCGGAGATATCCGTAACCCGTTTCAGGTCGAGTCGGCCGGATACCCAGGGTGAGGAGGTAGCGGCCGGAAGCCGAGAAACGCAATGCGGAATGCATCAATTTACAAAAAGCCCGTGCATCCGGAATGAAATGATCCGATGCCAGAACCGCAATGGACGCGTCGGGCACGCGAGAAGCGATGAGACGCGACGCCCACGCGATGCAGGGCGCGGTGTTCCGGCCGACCGGTTCTAACAAAATGTTGTACTCGGGAATCTCAGGAACACTCGCACGAACCTGTTCGAACAATTCCCGTCCTGTCACCACCAAAATATTTTCGAATGGAATCAGATCCCGAATCCGATCGATGGTCTGCCGGATCATCGGTCGATCCCCCACGATCGGCAAAAACTGCTTCGGTTTGTCGGATCGGCTGTACGGCCAGAAGCGTTTTCCCTTGCCGCCTGCAAGGATCACTGCATATGGAGTCATACAAAACCGCCGTTCACTTGTCCCGCTGGTAGTCATCTTCCAGCCGGACCACATCATCCAGTTCCGGAGATGAAAACTCGACGAAACGCGAATCCGCAATCGCTTCCATCCGATGCCGTTTGCCCGGTGCAACGATTTTACATCCTCCCGGAACGATCACCTCATCTGTAAGATTTCCGAGGTCGTCCTCCAGGATGAACCGGATTTTCCCGTCCAGAAGATATAGCGTTTCGTGCTTCTGCTGATGGTACTGGAGACTCAGACGGTGCCCGGCTTTTATTTCCAGCAGTTTTCCTGCGTATCGTCCATTGTCGTACGCGATCCAGACTTCCCGGCCCCAGGGTTTTTCAACTGTCTTCATCTGATATGTAACCTCCATGTCAACCAAAGTTCGGTCCGGTGCAGTATGACCATGGTAGCGCGATACAGAGCATCATTCAAGCCGTGTAGATTCTGCCGATCAGGCTTGCACACGGCGATCCGGCACAATAGAGTCCTCGGAATGAGTCACCTGGTATTCTCCACGCGATCCCCATTAAAACGCTGCCTGCCTGTTTCTCTCTTCTCCCTGACCATTTTCGCATCATCCGAGTTTCACGTTCCGGGCCTCCTGCAGGATGTCTCCGATCAGGTGCTTCATCTCGCATGCTATGCATTCCTGTGCGCACTGGCGTGGTACGCTCTCGGAACATATTTCCCCTCTCCTCGTCATCCAGCCCGGCTCACGTTCAGCGTTGTGTATGCCATATTTTTCGGGATTGTCGACGAATTGCACCAGGCATTTGTCCCCTTCCGGACCCCCTCGGTTGCAGACATCACCGCGGATGCCATCGGAGCGATTGT
Organism: uncultured bacterium; assembly: GCA_964472395.1. Taxonomy (GTDB): domain Bacteria; phylum CSSED10-310; class CSSED10-310; order CSSED10-310; family CALFER01; genus CALFER01. The sequence continues at coordinate 9,009 of CAYYMM010000093.1, forward strand.
TGCAATCCTCATCATCCTGTTTTCATATCGCAACACAGTTTGACGCGCTGCGTCATTTTTCGTAAGATACACATATGAGCCCTTGGAACACTCGCCAAAGGAGGTCGACATGGAGCGCATCATCAAGCGGTATCGCAATCGAAAGCTATATGACACGAGCGAGAGCCGGTACATCAAATCATCCGACATCATCGATCTCATCCGCAGAGACATCCCCTTCCGGATTATCGCCAATGACACCGGCGAGGATGTGTCGCGGATGATTCTGATGCAGCTGATCCTCGAGAATCAACCTGCGGATTCCGTTCCCGTCGATGATCTCAAATCAGCCATCTCTGAGGGTAGCAACCTCTTTCGACGAGCATTTGAAAGGACCGTGCAGATTGGAAAAGGTATGGCTGGCAGGATTGAGCGGGACTTCGAGACGATACGATCGAAGATCGGTGGTCAGGGCGACGATCGAAAGATACTTGATTGGGACAGTCTTCGCGGATTGATTTCGAACGCAGGGAAAGCCGTGAATTTCGTCGTCAATGAAAAACTCCGGAAACAACTGCTTCACCTGCCGAATCTCGGCGATGTCGAGCGGATCCGTGAAAAACTCACACGGATCGAAGCGCTTCTGGAGATGGAGGGAAAACGTCATGACGGATGAACAACATCGGGAACAGGAATCGAAGCCCTTATCGATTCATCTCGATTTCATCGAAATGATCGGGGTGATCCGTGATGCAGTCTGGAAACGCGCCGGTTTCGTAGCGGCATTCGAATCCGCGCTCGTCAGGAAGATCGGAGAAAAAGTGCGCGCTGGCGAGATAACAGAGGAAGAGGGGGATTCGATGCGACGTTCCGTCATGGACTCGATCCGATCGCATCTTGAGTCCGCATCCCGGAGGATAGATTCCGGTATTCATCGAACACTGGCCTCGCTTCATTTAATATCCACACGGGATATCACGGAAATCGAGACAAGACTTGACCGGATCATCGCAACACTCGAGCGAAGACGCGTTTCACCCGGACCGGAAACCGAACGGCGCCGCGGTCGTGCTCATGCACCGCGCGATATCACAGAGACGTCAGCGCGAACGAACCCACCTGGCAAACACACCCGCCGGAAGACGCAGTGAAGAGTTGGTGTGATTCAGCAGGATGTCGCCGGTTTCGATGGGTGAAGTCGAATCGGCATCGAGGATCCGGATCATATTCTGTAGCCCGGGCGCCGAGACATTGGCGGAGTGGCAGGTCACGAGAAAGAATGCGTTTTCCGGGCTGAGAATGCTTCGGAATGCGTCGAAGAGTTCCGGGAGGTGCGTTTCGATCTTCCAGACCTGTCCCTTGGGACCTCGACCAAAGCTGGGCGGGTCCAGGACGATTCCGTGATAACGAACGCCTCGTCGGGCTTCGCGCTGGACGAACTTCAGCGCATCATCGACGATCCATCTGACCGGTTTCTCCGACAAACCGCTCACGGCCACATTCCGATTCGCCCACGTAACGACGCCTTTCGATCCATCCACATGGCAGACCTTTGCACCGGCTGCAAGTGCTGCCAGTGTGCTGCCACCGGTATATGCGAACAGGTTCAGAACATTGGCCTGACCGGGAATCGCTCGCACCTGACGATCAATCCATTCCCAGAACGGCTGCTGTTCGGGAAAGATGCCGATGTGACCGAAACCGGTCGGCTTTAGAGTAAATGAGAGCTGGTTCCAGCGGATCGACCATTCGTCGGGCAGTTTGTGCAGATACTCCCACTGCCCTCCCCCGCTCGATGAACGCCGATAGATCGCCTTGGGGTCCCATTCGTTGACCGGGCGAAATGGTTTCCATAGAGCCTGCGGAGCCGGCCTCGCCAGAACGAAATCGCCGAAACGTTCGACTTTCATCCCTCCGCCACAATCCAATAACTCGTAATCTGCCCAGCCGTTCGCTAGAATCTCCATGTCAAAACCCTTTCACGCTTTCAGGCCCGGATTTTCCCGGAGTCAACATTGATATCATGAAACGAGCTGCACATCATCCACGGTTCATCCGACGGGACAAAGTCCGCGAAATTTTCCGGAATGATTCACTGATCGTCGTCTACAAGCCACCGGGGATTCTGTCGCAAGGTGATCGCACGGGAGATACTGATCTGCTCACGATCACCCGCGGCATTCTCGCCCCACAATCCACGCCCCGTCCCTTTCTCGGACTCGTCCATCGCCTCGATCGCCCCGCAGCCGGCCTGGTCGTGTTCGCCCGCTCATCTTCGGCGGCGGCCTTCCTGAGCGAGCAGTTTCGACGTCACATGATCGATAAGAAGTATCTCGCGGTCGTCCACGGACACCCTGAACACTCCGGCTCCTTTCGGGACCTGTTGATCAAAGACTCCGAAACCGTCACGAGTCGAACCGCCGAGCCAGACGAATCCGGCGCTCGCGAGTCGATCCTCCATTATCAGATTCAAGACGTGATCCGGGATCGTTCGCTGGTCACCATCCATCTCGAAACGGGTCGCAGTCATCAAATCCGTGTCCAGTTCAGTTCGCGCGGATTTCCGATTGTCGGTGACCGGAAGTACGGGAGCCGCGAAGTATTGCGAGATCCCGGGATGATCGCTTTATGGGCGCACCATCTGGCTTTTCGCGATCCGGAATCAAACCGGATACTGACATTCGAATCGCCCCGCCCCTTGCACTGGCCGTGGCATGAGCAAACTCAGCGCACCCGTCGCGCGTAGACATCCATGAACCGCGCGATATCCTCGGCTTCGGCAATCGAAACACCATTATACAGCGACACCCGGACACCGCCGGCAGATGCGTGTCCCCGGATGCCCGTCAACCCCTCCCGAACAGCCGCTTCGATGAATGACGCTTCCATCTCAGGGCCGCGCATGTGCCAGACGACGTTCTGACGTGAGCGATTGTTCGCGGCGACGCTATTACAATAGACATCCGCGTTCGCATCGATCGCCGAATACAGACAATGCGCCTTGATCCGACTCCGCCGTTCCATCTCAGCGACTCCGCCTTCCCCGCGGGTCCATCGGATCATTTCCGCGGCAACTGCGATCGACAGAACAGGAGGAGTGACATTCGGCTCGCGCAGATCGCAAAGAATTGCGTAACTCCAGGGAGGCGGCACACGAGACGATGTGCGTTCGAGAACAGACTGTCGCCCGATCACGACCGACAGACCGGCACAACCCAGGTTTTTTTGTGCTCCGGCATAAATCACATCGGGCGAGAGATCCGGAAGACTCCGGGTTAGGAGATCCGACGACATATCTGCGATGAGGGGGCAACCGGGGGATGCGATTGGGAAAACGAGTTGGTAGCCGTTGACGGTACCGTTCGACGTGACGTGTCTGTAGGAAACAGGGGCGGTTGCATCCGGAAAACACGGTTCGGACTGATCCCGGGCAATGTCACAGACGATCCTGCGAATCTCGCCGAAACCTGCCGCTGCCGATGCGGCCTGTTCGGACCAGTAATCCGTCATGAGATACTCGGCAGGAGCGCTCGGACTCATGAAGTTGAATGGAATCAGTTGGAACTGCTGCCGGGCTCCTCCCGCGAAAAACAATGCCCGGTGCGTTTCGCGTGGGATATCGAGCAGATCGAGAATACCGGTTTCGGCCTGCTCCAGCATACTTATAAACAAAGGATTCCGGTGACCGATCTCCAGAATCGACCGTCCTGATGATTCATACTCCAGCAGATGCTCCCGGACGCGCTCAATGACCGGGAGCGGCACTTGAGACGGACCCGCGCCAAAGAAATGATGTTTGCGCATATTCGAACCTCCTGAGTAAGGATACCGGCGATCTTCTTTGCGTCAAACAAGCCGTCCGCCCCGCTTGTGTTTTGACTTGCCGAAAGCCGTTCCTTATCTTGATGATCGGCAATGGAGGACGCATGAAGACGCCATTTTTCAGCATCAACCGTTCGGCAAACCGCATACAGGCTCATCTGAAACTGGATGCATCGATGCCCTGCTTTGACGGACATTTCCCGAATTCACCCATTCTCCCCGGCATCGCCCATATCCATCTCGTCTGCAAACTTATCGAACACCACCTCGGATGCCCCATCGCCATTACGTCTCTCGGACGGGTCAAATTCACCTCACCCTGCGCTCCCGAAATGATTATCATTATCGGTATCGATTTCACGTCGGATCAGGAGGCATCCTTCTGGGTCAATTCCGGGCTGAAACCTGCATCCCGCGGTACCATCCGGTTCACTCATATAGGAATCTCGCCATGACGGATTCCCGCATCCGAATCTGCATCATCATCCCATTCTACAACAACCGACAAACGGTCAACGAGGTTGCTACACGCTGCGCGGCATACATACCAGATATCTTTCTGATCGATGACGGGAGCACCGACGGTTCCGGACAAACCATCGATCGACAGGAAAAAATGCGATTAATCGAAATGACGGTCAACTCCGGCAAGGGTGCAGCGGTTCAGGCAGGTGCTCAAGCGGCGTTCGCCGAGGGGTTCACTCACGCTATCCAGATCGATGCCGATCTGCAGCATGATCCTGACAGTATTCCACTGTTCCTTCAATTACTCGCGAAGGATCCCGGAGCTGTCGTGATCGGCGTACGGCGTTTCGACCGAGACACACCGATTTTGTCCCGTTTCGGCCGCTGGTTCGGCAATCTCTGGGTCCGCATCGAAACACTCGGAATCCGGGTTGACGATACGCAGTGCGGATTCAGACTCTATCCGCTCGACCTGTTCAACATGCTCCGATTCGATCAGAATCGTATGGCGTTCGATGTCGAGATCATCGTAAAGGCCGTCAGACATGGATTCCACATCCGGAATCTCGAAGTCCCAGTCCGATACTTCAAGGGAAACGAGCGCGTCACGCATTTTCGTCTGTTTCGGGACAACTGGGAGATGAGCAAGCTTCATTTCCAGTTCACCTGGGGATGCCTCGTTCACTGGCCTGCCATGCTGATTCCGCGTTATAATGTGCATTTCCGCCGCCCAGTGAGCCGGCAGCAATTCCCTATTGATTCCGGGTCGGCATCATCATAGCATGATCTGCTGCTCCGGCGACAAAGTTCTCAACGACAGGAGGCACCATTTCATTGTCCGCGCTCAACCCACCCTATACCGATCGGCGTGCTCTACCCATCTCGTTTTACCCGCTTCTGAGTGCTGAGGATGATGTTGATTCCGACGCCATCGACCGTTTGGCCGACACGCTGAGGCAATCGGATCCGCCGGATCGTTCGACGCTTCTGTACATCCATGTCCCTTTCTGTGAGTCCATTTGCCGGTTCTGCGGTTTTTACCGGCGTCTGACGACCGATTTCCTGCCGCTGACCCGTTCCGAACTTCTCGATCGATTCTCAACAGCGCTGGCCCGCGAAATCGAACTCTGGCGCACCATCATCGACCCCAGAGTGCATTCCATTGACAGTGTTTACATCGGTGGCGGCACGCCGAGCCTGTTGTCAGGCGCGAACATCGGGGCCATCATTGGAACCTTGCGCCGTCAATTCGATCTCAGAGAGGATTGCGAGATCACGTTCGAAGGTGAGGTACGCTCGATCGGCGATCCCGAGAAATTGATTGTACTGCGGGATCTCGGCGTGACCCGGATCTCGTTCGGTATCCAGTCTTTCCATGAATCCGTCCGAAAACTCAACGGCCTTCAACCGACTCTCGATCAGATTCGCCGCTGCGCGGATTTCGTACGCAACACCGGTTTCCAGGTCAACGTTGATCTGATGTATGGTCTCCCGTCACAGGACTTCGAGATTTTCATGAACGATCTGAGCATCGCTGTTCATGAACTCCGGGTGTCACATATCGATCTGTATGACACAATCCTCTATCCGAACATCGATCTCTTCACACGGCGCGATGTCTTCTCCGGCATGCTCCCTCCTGAAGAGGAAGGTGTTCGGATGCTGATGCGCGCGATCGAGTTCTTCCGTTCGGAGGGCTTCATTCAGCTCACTGCGGATGATTTCGTCCGGCCGGGAGCCGAATATCGCATGAAAGACCTGATTTACGGGAGTCGATCGGGACATTCCCAGGTGCTCGCCATGGGTCCCACAGCCGTCGGATATCTCGGATACACCTCCTACCGGAACGAAGTCCTTGAAAACTATCTGCCTTCGGACTGGCGGAGGCCGACAATCCAGCGATTCCGGACATGTGACGACCATGAGAGATCCAATCGCCCTCTGATTTTTTATCCGAAGCGACTGATGCTGAACGTGCCGGATCACTGCATCGATCTCTCACCTGAAGGCGAAGCGATTCTCGAACACCAGATCTCCAGAGGGCTTGCACAACGGCAACCGGATGGAATCGTGCTGACAACGGATCTGGGAAAGCTCTGGGTCGATTCGATGTCCGCCGAGTTTCTCAGCCCATCCGAAAAACGCCGGATCTTCAAACTCGTTCAGTAGCACATCCGCCATGAAGATCCTCTTTGTATATCCCCGATTCCGCAAGTTCCTCGATGATCTGTCCCCCGACGATCGTTCGTTTTTCGAACCGATTCTGGGTGGTTTCAAAACGCCGCCCTCTCTGGGCATCCCAATACTAGCCGCACTCACCCCCTCCTGCCATCACGTCGAACTGCTTGACGATAATCTCGGAGAACCTGTTTCTTTCGAAACCGACGCGGATCTCGTTGCCATCAACTGCTTCACTCCGCAGGCGACGCGCGGGTTTGAATTAGCGGATGGATTTCGTGCGGCGGGTAAACGGGTGATCATGGGAGGCATTTTTCCATCGGCCATGCCGGAAGAAGTGTTGGAGCATGCCGATGCGGTTAATATTGGAGAGGGGGAACCGACCTGGAGGGATATTCTGGAGGATGCCGAGCGAGGGGAACTCAAACGGCGGTATCTGGGCGGAAAAGGATACGATCTTGCGTCGATGCCGATTCCCGATCGGACTTTGTTCTATGCCAAGTCGGGTTATGATTGGCATTCCGCGCTGGTCCAGATCGCCAGGGGTTGCGGTTTCAACTGTGCCATGTGCGTGATCCCCGAGCATTTCGGACACAGGATTCGATTCCGGCCCATCGCGAACATCATCGCTGAGATCAAATCTCTTCCATATGACCAGATCTATCTCGCGGACGATACTTTGTTTCTGACCGACCGCCGGAGTGTGCAGTTTGCGACGGATCTGTTCGCCGCGCTGGCACCGCTCAAAAAACGCCTGTTCCTCTCATCCACCCTTGCGCTCAATACGGATCTCGAATTCCTCAAACTCGCCCGTGCTGCCGGCACTGAAACATTTTACTGCACCTTGAATGTGGATCCGGTGTCGATGCGCGCGATCTACCCTGAAACGCAGACGCAACGACAGCGACTCATCGACCTGGTGCGCGCCATCAAGGATCTCGGTATCAATTTCTATGCTTCGTTCGGTATCGGTCGGGACTGGGATGATGCGAGCATTACGGAGCGGATTCTGGAGTTGAGTGTTCAGGCGGGGATCGATATCGCGGAATTCTTTATATTTTCACCATTCCCGGGATCTGTTCAGTTCCAGCGGATGAATTCGCAAAAACGACTGCTTCACCGCCGATGGGAACTGTACAATGGCGCTAATGTGGTGTACCGGCCTCTGAAGATGGAACCGGACATGTTGCAGGACGTATTCATGCGAACCTGGCGTGAGTTTTATCGGATCAACCGTCGCGACTGGGTGCTCGAACGCATGGGAAAACACACCTCGAAAAGCCCGCATCCCGATCACGATGTGCCGGGTGGATTGACTTTGAAATGATGGCGAGCGTCCGCATCGCGATCTCCGGGATCGGCATCGTCAGCCCGATCGGGTCCGCCATCGATGCGTTTCTCGAAGCCCTCCGCCAATCGCGTTGTGGCATTCGTCCGGTGCAGGCATTCGACACCTCGCCATTCCGGACGAACCTGGCCGGTGAGATACCCGACTTCGATCCGCGCGAGGAATTGACGGATGCCGAGATCGCCGAATGGACTGATCGGTATCTCTGGCTGGCGCTGTCAGCGGCACGGATGGCGATCCGGGATGCCGGACTTGGCGATAACTTTGCGGGCGCTCGTACTGTTGGAATCGCCGCCGGGACATGCAACGGTGGATTGCAGACCGCAGAGCGGTTGTATCGGATGCTGCATGGAAACGAACCGGGGCAGGTCGACGAACGGATGAACATTCTGTTCCGGTACTTTGCGCTGGGACGTGCGCTCTCCGGGGTTTTTGGGATCGGAGGACCGGTGCATATCGTGACCACCGCATGCGCCTCTTCGACCGGCGCACTGGGGTTGGGAGCCGACATGATCCGATCCGGGCGCGCGGATTGCGTGCTTGCTGGTGGAGCCGACGCCTTGTGCCTGACAGCTTATTCCGGTTTCAGCGGGATCAAAGCGATGGCGACCGGGATAACGACTCCGTTTTCGGGCGCTGGAGAGTACGGCTTGAATCTGGGAGAAGGCGCTGCCTTCTGGATACTGGAAAGATACGAACGTGCGCTCGCACGAAAGGCGCGACTGTATGGCGAATTGCTGGATTATGGTCTTTCAGCGGATGCTTACCATGTAACCGCACCCGATCCGCAGGGAGCGGGAGCCCTGCGCGCCATGATGTCCGCACTTGCACGTTCTGGGATCACTCCAACGGATTTGGGCTACATCAATCCGCACGGCACAGGGACCGAAGCCAACGACCGCTCGGAGTCTCGCGCGATCGAGAAGCTGCTTGGCGCAGTGAGCCCCTCGGTACCGGTCAGTTCGTCCAAATCGTTTTTTGGACATTGCCTCGGAGCCGCCGGAATCCTGGAAGCAACGGCCTCCCTGCTCAGCATGCGAGACGGATTTATTCCACCGACGTTGAATTTTACGAATCCGAGACCGGGTTGCCGGCTGGATTACGTTCCGAATCAGGCAAGACCCGGACGATACCGCGTGTTTCTGTCCAACAGTATGGCATTCGGAGGCAACAATGCAGCGGTCTGCGTCTGTCAGGTTGGCGAGGATCAGCGGACTGGCATACAGCTTCCGGAGCGCAGGCGGGTCGTCATTACAGGAACCGGAGCAGTGTCGCCGTTCGGAATCGAGACCGGGGCGTTGGTTGCAGGACTTATATCTGGTGCTTCAGCCATCCGTCCCATTGATCGATTCAGCACCGAGCATTGCGCATCCCATTGCGCGGGCCTCGTTCCCCAGACCGATTGGAAACGCGTGGATCGCCGCCTGAATCTTCAGGAGCTCGAACCCATCAGCCGCTACGCGACGCTCGCTGCCCGGCAAGCACTGGACTCAGCGAATCTCAGGGTCACACCCCGCAATTGTGACGCCGTTGGTATGATTCTAGGTGTCTGCGTCGGTCCGAATGAAGAGATACTGATGAACAGTGTCTGGGGATCGCGCGACCACACTCCGGATCTCGGGAAGTTTTCGGTCATCGTCGCTAATTCCGTCAGTGGATGCGCATCCAAGGAACTGTTTCTCAAAGGCTACAATACCGTGCTCGCGCCGGGTCATCACGCGGGTCTAGCCGCGCTGATCCAGACACAGGACGCGATTGAACTCGGCCATTGCGATACGATCGTCTGCGGTGCGAGTGACGAACTGTTTGCGCGGTATTTCTACAATT
>CAYYMM010000094.1:0-18599 GCA_964472395.1 uncultured bacterium
CTGCCAGGAATTGGCGCGATTACGCGATGCGACAAGTGAGTTTGAAAAGGTGATTGCAGTCGCTCGACGCGGCGGAGATCTCACGTCGATGACCCGAGCGATGACGTTGTATGCATCTCTCAAAATGAAACAATCGAACTACGACGACGCCTCGACACTGCTTGATCAGGCCAGCCGGTATGCCCGATCGATCGCCGATCCCATCTTGAACATCGAGATCATGAATCGTCAGGGCCAACTCAACATTTTTCGCGGACGATTGACCGAAGCGTTTGAGGCCTTGAACAAAGCATTGAGTTTTGCCGAGATGACTCCAAATACGGATGTCAAGCGGAGGCTGTTGATCGATCTATCGGGACTCGAGGACATCAGAGGCAATCATACGGGTGCAATCCGCTATGAGAATCTCGTTTTGGAGATAGCCCGGAAGGACAGGGATCTTCACCAAATCGCTCATGCCTACTTCCGGATCTCCAACCTGTACATCCGAACCCGGGAATGGTTGAAAGCTCAGCAGTTTGCGTCGCGCGCGAAACGTATGTTTGCGTATCTGAAAACCGAATTTCTCGAGTTGGATATCTCTCAAGCTGAGATCGCATTCGCCCGCAATGAAGCCAATTCCGCTCACAGTATTGCTTCGCGAGTTTACACTGAATCCAAGGGAATGTTGTTATCCAGGAGTTATGCCCGCGCCAACCGACTGCTTGGCCAAATTGCCGTTCAACGCAACTTCCCGGATAAGGCAAAACAGTTCTATCTGACTGCGATCAAGTTGTTTGAAGGTCGAGGTGACTTATTCGAGGTCGGTTTGGTTTATCTGCTGTTAGCCGAGCTGAACAGGCAACTGGGAGATATTGAAGAGGCTCGTAAGTCTTTCACGGACGCGATTCAATACTTCAGGAGAGTCGGAACCGAGTACTATCGGGATAAAACCGAGAAAGCGATTCACCGATTGACCCACCCGCAGACCGAATCGGAAAACACACTGATGGATAAAGTATGCATTGGAGTGAATGAGATGATTCGGATCGGTCCCGATCAGAAAAAACTCTTTGAACGATTTTTAGATATACTGATCACAGCAACCGATGCCGAGCGTGCGATGTTGATTCTGATCAATCCAAATGGAACCGCGAAGATGCAAGTGGTCAGGAATGTTGAGCAGAGAGTCTTGCGGGACGTCATGTGGATTATCACGCAGGTTACGCAGTCCGCTCCGATGTTTACTGATGGTTGCCTCATTGGCAACGCACCGAGTGATAACCGTGTGAGCGGGCTCAAAGGTGTTGCCGAAGGGTTGATTTTTTCGCTGATCTGCCAACCCATTCAGTATAACTCCTCGATCCTCGGAGCCGTGTATCTCGACAGCAAGCGCTCATTTGATGTCTTCTCCCCTCCCCACGCATCCCTCATCGATCATCTCGCGAAGATCACATTTACCTTGAGCGATTCCTCGATCCGAACCGGCGAGGCGACGGAATCGAAAGTCCGGGCAGAATCCCGCGTGACGGCATTCGATCAGTTTCTGGGAGAATCGCGTTATCGTGACGAAATTCTATCTCGGATCAATGTCTTTGCCTCCGCCGATACGCCTGTGTTCATAACAGGTGCTGCGGGAACGGGTCGCGACCGGGTTGCGATTGCAATTCATGAATCGAGTGCTCGCAGGGGGTATCCTTTCAAACAGATCAGCTGTTCCAGCATCCCTGACAGTCTCGTTGACAACGAATTGTTTGGATGCACATCCGGAACGGAGTATCGGGTCGACAAAGCAGGTCAAATCGAAATCGCTGACGGAGGGACATTGCATCTGAAGGATATCGAGAGGACTTCGATTGCGACACAGAACGCCATTGCCCATTGTATTGAGACGGCAGAGTTCCACCGCCTTGGATCCAATGAAACGAAAACATGCAATCTGCGATTTATCTTTTCAACCACCCGCGATCTCAGGATCGACGTTCAGAATGGCGCTTTCAGCGACGTTCTCTATCGATTGATCGGGAAGTACACGCTGAAACTTCCGACACTGTCCGAGTATCGAGAGGAGATTCCGATCCTTGTCCGGTATGCCCTCGATTCAGCCAGCAAACTCGTACAGAAACGATTCACCGGATTCGAGCCGAAAGCAATTGAGGCCTTGATTCAATATCCGTGGCCTCGAAACATTGACGAGTTAAATGAATCGATCCGCAATGCCTCCGTCGCGGCATCACCGCCGATCATCGAGTTCAAGGATCTTCCGCACTCGATCCGGGTATTATTCGCGAAATCAGGAGCGTCAGTCGGGATGCCGGAGTTAAAGAGCATGGACGAAGTCGAGGAAGCTCATATCCGGGCAATTCTTGCAGCCACTGGCGGCAACAAACTGAGGGCCTGCGAGGTTTTGCAGGTCTCTCGACCGACCCTCGACCGTAAGCTCGAGCGATACAACATCAGCGTCAAAAAGGCGCGGAAAGATCAGGATTGACGGATTGGGATCGGGCGGTCGAAGTCAGGACCATTCGCTTGACCTCCAACGGACAGATTATTATGCTGGGAGGGATTCGGATTTGGTAATAGTGGGATCACGAGAAAACGCGACATGAGAATTCGGGTTCACGGCGCGACAGACATCGGAAGAAAGCGATCCATCAACGAAGACAACTACAAGATTTGTCCTAAGATGAATTTGTACATCGTTGCGGATGGCATGGGTGGACATATTGCCGGTGAGATCGCCAGCAGACTGGCGGTCGACATTATCGCGGAGGCTGTTCAATTCGAGTATGAATCCCTGAGGGACAACGACCGGTTAGCTGATTTCCATCCCGGACATCTCCTCGATAAAGCCATTCAACTCGCCAACCGAAAAATCCTGGAAACAGCGCAAAAACGCCCAGAACTTGAAGGTATGGGAACCACCACTGTTGCCGCGCTGGTCCATCACAACACATTGCATATTGCTAGCGTTGGTGACAGTAGGATCTATCGAGTGCGCGATCGCGAAATTTCTCAGTTAACCTCCGATCACTCTTGGGTCAACATGCAGGTTCGTCTGGGCAACATGACAGCAGAAGAAGCCCGATATCATCCGATGCGCAATGTGATTACCCGGGCACTTGGAACCCAGCTCGAAGTCGAGATCGATATCATGGCGCATCTCATCCGCCATAACGATGTTGTTCTCATGTGTACAGATGGTCTGAGCAACTCCATTCAAATGCCCGAAATTGCGCAGCAAATCAATGAGAAGCCCGATCTCGAATCCGCCACGGAATGCCTCATTCAAATCGCTAATGAACGTGGAGGCGATGACAACATTACGGCCGTTCTGCTTCAGTTTGACTACGAAGGCGACACTGCCACCAGGCTGGAGGATGACGAACAGGATACGGAGATTATCCCGGTTCAACGCGTAAAAAGCCGCCTTCAGCATTCCCGTTTTCCCAAACGTCCACCCTGATCCCCGATCCGCTCTCGCTTCCCCAAAACGGAGTATCCATGACGCACTATTTAATCACCGGAGGAGCCGGATTCATCGGGTCGAACATCGCGCATCGTCTTGTCGGTATGGGAGAAATTGTCTCCGTATATGACAACCTATCAACAGGAAGAATTATCAATCTCGCGACGATCGCTGACAAAATCCGTTTGATACAAGCAGATCTTCTCGATACGGAAACATTGACATCGACCATGGAAGGGGTGGATTATGTCATTCACCAAGCTGCCATCCCGTCCGTTCCGAGATCCGTTGATGACCCGCGGACATCGATCCGCAATAACATCGACGGAACCTTGGAAGTCCTTATTGCGGCCCGGAATCAGAAAGTCAAGCGAGTCATTTTCGCCTCTTCATCATCTGTTTACGGAACGGATCCGTCGAACCCGAAACGGGAAGACCAGCCGACTCTTCCCAAATCACCCTACGCATTATCCAAACTCGCGGGGGAGCACCTTTGCAGGCTTTTTTATGACCTGTATGGACTCGAAACGGTCGCACTTCGTTACTTTAATGTGTTTGGACCTCGCCAGAATCCAGCGAGTCAGTATGCGGCAGTCATTCCCTCGTTTATCGACGCGATTCTGAAAAACACACCCCCGACGATTCACTCAGACGGGGAGCAATCTCGAGATTTTACCTTTGTCGAGAATGTTGTTGACGCAAATCTGCTCGCATGCTCGGCCCCTGAAGCAGCCGGTCAGGTTTTCAATATCGGGTGTCACCATCAGACCACGGTGAATGAGCTGTTTTTTTGTATTTCGAGAAACCTTCGATCGAGTCTCACTCCACTTTATACCCCCGAACGGCGCGGGGATGTTCGACATTCGTTTGCTGACATTGAAAAAGCCCGGCAAAAGCTCGGATACATGTCGCGTTTTACTTTCGAACAGGGTATCGAAGAAACCATCCGGTTCTTTACCGAGACGAACCGGTGACTCCGCATCGATTTTCAGATCGACATTCCATCGAATCGAGGGTGATCCTGTTCACATTCTGCCTCTGCTGCATTCTCATCGTCGCTTCCTGCACCTCTTCACCCCAACGAACACTGATTGAATCGACCGGGAATCTGGTTGACCAGTTCGACGCGGCGCGTGTACTCAGCGATGAAACCGTTGTGTCTCTGCACGAATCAGCAGCATTGAACAAGTATCTATTAGAGAACTGGTCGTTCGTTGACGAAAAAGACCGTAGTAAGTTTCCCTGGCCACAGATCGCTTCATCTCCAGCAACGGTTCATCTCAATTGGAATACACGAAACGATCGCAGGATCAAGCTTAAATTTCTAAACATCAATCGCAACAGCAGATGGGATGAGATTGAATTGAGTCTGAATGGGCACGCGGTCCCACGTTTGGGTCGTCCGCAGCCTCAAAACGGTACAATCGAATTCTATTTACCGATGTCTTTGCAGAAATCAGGCGACAACATCATCGGGCTGATACTACCCTCGATTCAGTCGTCCGATGCCAACTCGCCCATGCCCGCCATTCATTCCTTCCAGATCTCGGAAGGAGCAGCCATCCAAGCACCTATAACGATCCACAACCAGATTCGCCCCTCTATTCTGTTGTCGAGTCCGATATCGGTCGAGTTTACAGTTAGCAGCCCAGGGGACGCAGTTCTCGACTTTGACTACTCATTTATCATTGACGATCCTCAATCGATAGATCCAAATACGCTGTCCCTGGATGTCACGATCGCCAATACCGACTCGCGCTCACCTGTAAACCGCGAACGGGTTACATTCGACCGGACGGACATGGTCTCGAAGTCGTGGATTAAGAAAAGAATTAAACTGGCATTGCCGAAGGATCGAGCGATTCTTTTGACTCTTTCGTTTGCTGGAGTGAAGATCAACGAAACCAATCCGGTGTTTCTCGCTATCAGCGAACTCTCTCTATATCCTCAGTTGCAGAATCTGGAGAAGCGATTGACAGGAGATCAACCGGATGTTCTGGTGATCACCCTGGGCGGTGTGGGTGCGAATATAATGCCCTGTTATGGTTACTCGACGGGGCTCACACCGAGCATTGATCGGATTTCGTCTGAGTCACTCCTTCTTTCGGATGTATTCACCCCGACGAATACGAGTATTCCGAATATCACGTCTCTCTTCTCCACAATGACAGCATCTCAGCACGGAGTATATACGACGCCGGATCCACGATCCTCGCAATCCATCAACAACATGCTGACACAACCATTTAAAGATGTCGGGTACTCCGTTTCGAACATCGTTCCCTCCACCCAACGTTATCATGATTTTTTTAAGCTGATGCCGAGCATCGAACGGACGTATCTTTACCATCCCGAGCTCGATTCTTCCTCCGCTGTGCTCTCGCAACTGCAGGCATGCCTGACTTCTGCAAAAACAAAATCCCGACCGATGTTTTGTTTTTTGTATCTCCGAAATGAAGCATCCGCCGCTGACCCCATCATGCCATTCGATGTCAAACAGTACGGCGAAAATCCCATCCTGACTGATCGTCTCGTGACCCCTCTTCAAGAACGTCAGGAGATCATCCGAAAGCTTGGAGATCGGTCGGATGTACGACATCTTCTGTGCGCCGAAGATACAAGTGTCCATCGCATGGACAGAACGATCGAATCGATTTTCAAACAGGTACGACTGCACCGGAGCAAACGGGATCTTCACCTGATCATCACCGCTGATCATGGCATGATCACGAGTGATGCGCCGAACATCTTTTCATCAGATAGTCTTTCCCAACAAGTCCTTCACGTCCCACTTATCGTGGGTTCTTTCTGCCGACAATCCTTCGAGTCGCGCATCATCGATACCCCGTTTCCGCAAACCCTGACCAGCATGCTGATCCATGCAATCCGCCAATCAAGGCAGATCGATGCAGAATGGTTATCAAGTCTTGCGGCCACCTATCCGGATACATGCTTCGCGGAGCATTCCACGCGTCGGATTGTTGCGATGAGACGGGGAAATTGGAAGCTAATCCATTGTTTATCGAATCCGTATTATCGGATTTCGGTCACCAACCTGTTCGACCTGGATCGTGAACCGGATGAGATGCGTAGCAGTGCCTCGCAGGAACCGGACGTTCGGGACGAGATGTTGAATGAATTGCTTCGTTTCACGGATCGCAGCCGGATATACCCCAAGCCCAAACCGAGTCTTTCAAGCGAAGCCCTGTCACTCCTTTCATCTCTCAATTATTACTGAACACCGATTTCAACAAAAAAAGGGGGAGCGGAAACAACCGCTCCCCCCATGGCATTACGATGCTGCTATTTCCTGATGAAAGGGAATATCAGGAATAATGAAATCAGTGCGAGAAGTGTGACGAGGCCAGCCTGAGAAGTTGTCGGGATGGGTTCAGGAGGCGTGGGAGTGGCGGTCGGTGTCGGTGTTCCTTCATAGCAGTAATCTGCAATCTGGATCGAATCGATCATGACCATTGCCGCGTTCGACTGCGGATCCGGATTGGGATAGGTAGTGGGGAAATCGGAACGGAACATGATCGTGACGTCCTGACCGGCAAAACTACTCAAGTCCATGGACCAGTAAGCCCAGACATGGGATCCGAATTCATCCTCCTCAGCTGGTCCGAATTCCTTCATCAGAAGGTGATCTCCGGAGACAGCCACGACGAACCGGTCATCGCCGGCGCGATCATTCCGTCCTGATTTTTCAATGGTTTCGAAGTTGTCGAGTTTGATCCTGAACGAAAGGACCGTACCGAACCGAATTGGGTCATGCAGGCTCAGCACCAGGCTGGCATATGCTTCGTTCGGGCCACCAACAGAATCACTTCCGGCAAAATACAGGCAGTAATCGCCTTCGTAGGCCTCCGATTCATCATCCAGCAACCGGACCTGTGTGCTCGGTCCGTATCCTTCCCACTGTGTCATCGTTCCGCTTTCGAATGTTTCACTCAAAAGCACCTCGGGAATGCATGTCGGCGTATTGGTTGGTGTCGCAGAAGGAGTTCGGGTTGCTGTTGGGGTATCGATCGGAGTTGTGCAAGCACCGATGGTCAAACCGGGATCGATGATATCTTGCTCCAGAGGGAATCCATGATAACTGGTATATTGGACAGATGAGGGGCACTCGAGCAAGGTGAATGTCCCATCCGGCAAGCCCGATTCAACCTCGATTTGGAATGTCAGCGTTATGGAATCATTGACCAGAAGTTCCGGGAAGAACCAGCGATAGGTATCAGGCGGTCCCGGTACGATTGTGGGGGCGATGTTCCAGGACCCCGGAACAATACTCGTATGGATTTCCTCGCCTCCAGGACACATCCCTCCATTACCCCAGTTCTCGTTAAGGGTGATGTCTTTGCCGGCACGGTCATTCGTGATCGCGGCGGCAATCTGCTGGAACATGTCGATCAGATCGGATTCCGTCTGCGCCCATTTATACTCACCATACTTGGCGTTTTCCGGAAGCGGTGTTTGTGTCGGGACAAACGGGTACGACCACGGGCTGGCGATCTGCTGCATTAGGTTCGATTCGACGCCGGATCCGATGCCGACCGTATAGATCGTGATGCTGTTGAAGTCGTTATAGTCACCGAAGGGTGCAACCAGTGTCGAGCGACGGGCCATTTCGATCGCGTGCTGATACGCGCTCGTGCCCCAGGCAGGCCCCGGGGGTGGTGTCGTGTTCCCGAATGGCGTCGGGGTTGGAGACCAGACACCGTTCGGCCTTCCATCGGTTAAAAGGACCATATATCGGCGTCCCTGAACAGCCGCGTAAGTCACGTCTGGAGTCGGAGTTCCCGGAGATACCGTCGGTGGTGCCGGGTGTGTGGGCATCCCTGCGAGAAACTGCTTCCCAAGCTGTAGTGCCGGACCGATCGCGGTGGATCCGCCGACGCCGGAATCCGCCAACTGATCATGCCACCAGAATTGTTTGCTTTGATTGGGAGTTGGAGGAACCGGAGTATCAACGCCATACGGATCGAGCTGGACCGGGGTCGGAGTTGTCACGGATTCGGTTTCAGGCACCGATGAACTGTAAAAAAACAAACCGCCGTAATCGACATAACCGATGGAAGGAGGAACATCGACGAGATAGTCGTAGAATTTCCAGGCGGCCCAGATCGCATCGACAAACGGATGATAACGAGTTTGAATGTACGGCGCACCGAGGGGGCCGTACGGCGGATCGAGATACTCGTTCCAGCCGCACCGTCCGCCGAATGTCATCGATCCGGAGCGGTCGATGAGACAGACAACATCAATCGGATCACGAACAAAACCGGCCGTTCCGCTTCCTGTCATAGTAACACTGACATCGATCGTGAATCCGGGACAGATCGTTCCTCCCGTATTCAGAACTTTTTCGATTTCGAGATGCGGAGGTTCGACGACCTGCGCACCGGCGTAAGGCACCGTCAGGAGCATGATAAATGACAACAAATACATACGTTTACGATTATTGGACTGACCCGACGACCTCATGATGCTATCCTCCCGATGTTTCAGATACATCCCGATCTATATATTTACTAATGACGACACGAAATAATGTCAAGCCGGGCTACAGGTATAAAGGAATTTTTCTGATGAAATGCAGGAACTCCACTGATATGTCTGCAGTATACAACCATCTTCCTTTTCACCCGGTTTTGAACTAATGTGAGTATTCTTTTCGAGGAGGTGATCCATGAACGAATCTCAAGCGCTCCGGATCGAACGAGACAGCTTCGAGGAAGGATTGACATTCGACGATATCCTGCTGATTCCCCGGGAATCGGACGTGCTCCCGACCGAAACAGCAGTTGCCACGAGATTGACACCGTCACTGACACTCAATATCCCAATTCTCTCATCGGCCATGGATACTGTCACTGAAGCACCTCTGGCCATCGCTCTGGCACAGGAAGGCGGCCTCGGAGTGATTCACAAGAATCTATCGCCCCAAGATCAGGCCTCCGAGGTCGACAAGGTCAAGCGTTCGGAAAGCGGCATGATCGTTGATCCGATTACTCTATCGCCAGATGATCCCGTTCACCATGCTCTCGAACTCATGAGTCGCTTCCACATTTCTGGTATACCGATTACTCAGAACGGTAACCTTGTCGGGATCTTAACCAACCGCGATCTGAGATTCGAAACCAACCTCGATGAACCGATCCGGAATCTGATGACGCGCGAAAATCTGATCACCGCCCCGGAAGGTATCTGTCTCGAAGACGCAAAAAAACTCCTCCATACCCATCGAATCGAGAAGTTGCCGGTAGTCGATAGAGACAACAAATTGAAGGGATTGATCACCGTCAAGGATATCCAGAAGAAGGCAAAGTATCCGCACGCATGCAAAGACCGGATCGGAAGGCTCTGCGTAGGAGCGGCGGTGGGAGTCGGAACGGATCTGATGAAACGCCTCGGCGCTTTGTTCGATGCCGGAGTCGATCTCGTCGTTGTCGACACGGCTCACGGTCATTCGAGGAAAGTGATCGAAGCGACCGCCCGGATCAAGGATAGTTTTCCCCAACTGGCCGTGATGGCCGGCAATGTCGCGACATCCGCTGCAACAGAGGCATTGTTTGAAGCCGGTGCGGATATCGTGAAAGTTGGCATTGGACCTGGTTCGATCTGCACAACACGCGTCGTGGCCGGCGTCGGTTACCCTCAGTTTTCAGCCATATTGAACTGTGCCCGAATCGCGAAGAAGTGCGGTAGAACGATTGTTGGCGACGGTGGAATCCGCTATTCGGGAGATGTAACAAAAGCCCTCGCGGCCGGAGCATCCAGCGTGATGATCGGCTCGCTGTTTGCAGGAACGGACGAAGCTCCTGGTGAAATGATCATCTACAAAGGTCGCACATTCAAACTCTATCGAGGGATGGGATCACTCGGTGCCATGAAATCCGGTTCATCCGATCGCTATTTTCAACAGAATATTGCATCGGAGAAGTTCGTTCCGGAAGGCATCGAAGGTCGCGTTCCTTACAAAGGACCCCTGACCGGTGTCGTGCACCAGCTTGTCGGTGGAGTGAAATCCGGGATGGGGTATTGTGGAGCTCGAACGATCATTGACCTGCAGAGTAGTGCCCGGTTCGTCAGGATCACATCGGCTGGATATCGTGAAAGCCATGTTCACGATGTCATCATTACGAAGGAATCTCCCAACTATAACCTCGAACCGGATATCACATGAAGATTCAATTCGAAAAATGTCACGGACTTGAGAACGATTATCTCTTCATCAACTTGTTTGAACACGATCCGCTTCCGGAACACGATCTTCCGCAGATCGCCAGGGAGATGAGCCATCGAAAGCGTGGGCCCGGTGCGGATGGGATCGTTCTGTTTGGTCCAGCAGAAACCGCAACTGCATCTATGCGCATCTTCAACGCCGATGGCTCCGAGGCTCAGATCTGCGGGAATGCGCTTCGCTGCATCGCACGCATACTCCATGAAGATGGAAAAACCTCCTCGCCGGAATTCATGATCGAAACACGCGCCGGATCGATACCGGTTCGAATTGTGGCATCCCCTCCCCTACCCTATCTGATCGAGTTAAACATGGGATCGGCACGTTGGGAACGATCGCTATTACCGATGATCGGTTCCGGAGAGGCTGTTTCTGTCATGCTGGCGGTGGATGGAAACCGATTTCGAGCGACATGTGTATCTGTCGGTAATCCACACTGTGTGATTTTCGACCGTGAACCTTGGATGGATGATTTGAGTCATTTCGGCCCCTTGATCGAAACCATGAATGTTTTTCCCGAACGCATCAATGTCGAGTTATGCGATGTTCGGAATCGCGGTAATATGCGAGTGGACGTCTGGGAACGGGGATCAGGAATCACCTCTGCCTGTGGAACCGGAGCGACTGCTGCTTTTGCAGCGGGTAGACGTCTGAATCTGATTGATGCGATCTGCACGGTCGAATTACCGGGCGGCTGTCTCGAGTTATCAGAATCCGGAGGGAGTATTCGGATGCAGGGTCCGGCGACACGCGTTTATTCGGGGAGCTGTGAGTTTCCAATTTTTTAACTGGACAACGCATGAACCCAGCGATTAAAAACCGATTCCTGCGATAACGATTCGAGTCGCTTGTTTTGGTTTTCAATCAAGGAAGCCCTCAGGTCGACGTCTGCGATCAATCGTTCCATTGTTTCGGCGAGCAACACCAGATCGCTCTTGTCGTGGAAGAGAACTCCTGCACCGGACATGACACATGGCACTGCACCAGCAGCGAAAGCGAGCACCGGGACCCTGAAATGAAAACTTTCAACGAGCGGGACACAGAATCCTTCATGTTCGCTCATCGAGACGAAAATTGAGGCTTTCCGGTACCAGGTCACGAGTTCCTCCTGGGTGACTTTGCCGGGCATATGCACATCACCAACCCCCAATTGGACAGCCAGTTTGACGAGTTGTGTGTAGTATTTCTCGAATCCATCATACTTTCCGATCAGAACCAAACGGCTCTTCGGATGAATGTAGTGTTTGAACACCGAGAACAATCGAATCAGGTCGTGCTGACATTTATTTGGCGTGATCCTTCCGACATAGATCACATTTGCGAAATCATCTTCTAACATGCGCTCGAGAATCGGATCAGAAGGAATCCGGTAGCGATCGAAATCAAGATAGATCGGAATCACTCCTGTATTCTGAAAACCCATCCGTTCCAGTTCTTCTCTGTTGAACTCAGAATCCGCAAACGCTTTGTCGCACGCGTTCCGCATCGATGCGAGTTCCAATCGACCAGCCGTCGCGATTTTCTGATACAGGGGATACCCGAGCAGATGACTTGGAGGGGTGATATTGTGATACAGAAGAAATCGCCGTCCGGGACTGGTAGAAAACACATGCGATAACGCGGAAGGAAGCGCATAATGCAGAATTGTCGTTGTGCTGCTGTCGCACCATAAACGATAGTACTTGATCGGATCACCGTCCTGAATCACGTCATCATCCGAATCGAGGTAAAAAATGCGGGAGTCGAAACCAATTTGTTTCCCGAGATCACGAATGGCAATCGCATTATCGCCGATGGCGTCGCCTCGATGCAGACGTGGTACCAACTGAGCCAGTTTCACCTGATCAGTGCTCCCAGCAACTCTGCGACACGACCCGGAACATCCATTGTTTGAAACCTGAGCAGTCGCGAGCGCTGCCCATTGATTACTTTCGAACGTAGATCCACGTCCGTGATGAGCTGATGCGCCAGTTCCGCGATCTCCTCGTGCCGCTTATTATGAATCAACACGCCGGCACCGTCCATCGTACCGGGAACCGCCCCGGCGGCATAAGCCAGAACCGGGAGATCGAAATACATCGCCTCGAGCAACGGCACGCAAAACCCCTCATGTGCACTCATGCATACGAAGATATCCGCCATTTTGAAAGCGCTGACGAGCTCGGCGTCCGAGATCATGCCAGTAAAAAAAACATCAGGAATTCTGAGTTTGTCGAGTAGTCTCAGGAGTGATTCAGTATAATGTCTGCAATTCTTGTTATCACCGACGAGCAGAAGCCGTGCGTGCGGTTCGATCGTCTTTTTAAAAATGCCGAACGCCTTGATCAAATCTTCATGGCATTTATTGGGTACTACCCGCCCCGTAAACAACCATGTTTTCTGGGTCGAGCGATACATTTGGGAAAAGATAGGATCTGGCGTGAGGTTAAAGCGTGCGAGATCGAAGACGATGGGCAGGTAATGAACATTGGGAAAACCAAGGTTCTGTAAAATCCGCGCATTGAATTCGGAGTCCGCCCATGCCACTTCGGTTTTTTCGCGGAGCAGCATCAGTTCATCGAGTCCCTCAGCAGTAACTTCGGTCAGGTGTGGGCAGAGACCGGTGAACCAGTGTGCAGGTGTTATATTATGAAAAACCAGAATCAAGCGGTCGGGTATTGTCAGGAGATATCGGGTGATTTCTGACCCGATTGAAAAATGGTACACCAGAAACCGATCAGGTCCACTCTCCTCCTTGTGCCTTTTCCAAGGAAGGGCATCGTCGACATCACGATGATTGATGATCCCTGCAAAAATTCGACTTGTGTGACCCATCGCCCGGAAAATTTTCTGGAGCGCCAGTGTGTCGTCTCCGATTGCATCACCATATGAGAAGCAGGGCAGCATCTGATGAACGATCACGGTTCTCCCTCCGTCGGCGCATCTGCATCTGTTTGCTGCACGACCGGTTCAACATACTGGCTGCTGACGATGGCCGCTCGGACACGCCATTGCGATGCTGACCAGTCCTGCAAGGGATCAATCCGTTCCGCGCGACAGAACATTGAGATTAAAACCTCACCGCTCAGATCCCGCCAATGGGCAGCAGTGTGTTGAACGGGTTGATGCCCTGTTTCATCGGAAGCTTCCTTGAGTTGCCAGATCCCACCGATCCTCCCTCCCAGTTTTTCGGAGACATCCTCGAAGGCAGGCGATTTGAATTGCGTTGCATAAAAATCAAAGATTTCTGTCGAGCCAGCATGCACGGTCATTTCGAACACACGCTGACGCGCCACAAAAGGCGAATGCGATCCAAAAGAGAGTTCCTCGGCGCTGGCCGGCACGGCGAGGTCGATCGTCCGCGCGATCCGATTCCATTTCGAAAAGTAGATGGCGGCCCAGGAGGTCAGATTCAGCCCGATGATGCATAGTACACCAATCGATACATATTTCTTCAGACTGTGGTTGAAATGGTCTTCCGGTTTCCAGGTATTCGATACTTTGCCGATGAATGAACCGAACAGCCAGACCGCGATACTCCCCCCCATGTTGATCCATGCATGGGGATCCGAGATCCAGGAAAATGAGAAATCACCCGAGAACAGATCGTCGAGAATAAAAATGACGGAATTGAGCATGGCAGCCGAAATCCAGAGCGCAGGTCGATCTCGCTCGATCCGTCCGATGAAGAGCCCACCCAGGAGAAACCCGGTCACGGAGGGTGCCATGACGAGAATGGAGAACCACGGAGAGTTTTGAATCCGGCCGGACATAGCGGTCTGCACGGCAATGATCAGGGATCCTAGAATGATTTGCGATGCGAGAACCGCGACCAGGACAGAGATCAGATGTGAGATCGATTTCTTCAAGAACGTGTTCCTTTTTGGCGCTGCATTACCAGTTTCAGCAGCCGATCATATTTCTGCTCGATCACCGACCACTGATAATGCTGCCGATAGTATCGCCTACCCTGTACACCGATCCGATCCGCGATCACCGGATTCTCGATGATGTAGTTCAGCGCCTCGGCAAACTCCTCATATCCGCGGTACGGCAATCCGCCGTTAGACCTGAGGCATTGACCTTCCAGGACCTCGCACGCTCGATTGCACAAAACCGGTCGAGCGAGCCTCCATGATTCGAGCACGACCATGGAAAGACTCTCATATTGGCTGGGCATGATCAATGCGGCAGCACTCGCGAGTGCGGCGTTTTTTTCCGACTCGGAAACGAACCCGAGATGATGGATACGAGGGTGTTGAGGTGTGGACAATACCGATGAGCCGATCAGAAGCAGGTTGATCGGCCTGGAATGCTCGTCGCAATACCTCTTGAAATACCGAAAAAGATGATCGCAACCTTTGTTCTTGTCGATTCTGCCGATATACAGGACAAAGGGTCGATACCGATTGAACTGAGTTTTCAGAGCTTCGATCTCTGTTTCCGATATCGACGGGAGTCCGACGCCGATGACATCCCCCTGAACGTCCTTATTCCCGGTGATTGTCTGGATCAGATCTCGCTCCTCGATACTGTTGTAAGCAATTGCTGCCGGAAGCCTGAACACGTCGGTAAAGACTCCGAGATGCAGAGCAGGATCATGCTCTGCAGTCGGCACGAGGATCGCCCTGTCATGCACCAGTCGCAGCGTCTGGACGGTCGTCCAATACCGGTAACTGAACAGAATCCAGACATCGATATCATACCGAGTCCGGACGGCGTCGGTCAGCGCCGGGCAGAACGGACCGTTCTCCCGGATCCACCGTTCCTCGATTTCTCTCGGTTGATTCCCCTGGAAAGCCAGTGTCTGCGCATCGATGAATCGATACATGCTCCGCGTCTTCTTGACCGGAAACCGATGCACCCGGACGCGATTAATGTAATCCGAACCCGCCTTGAAGTAGTTTTTCCAATGCACATAGTCATGTGCGCATGTCGTAAAGACATCAACATCATGCTGCTGTGCAAGATGCTCTGCGATCAACCTGCAGTGCAGTTCCGCTCCCCCAGAAATTTCAAGACCATATCGCTGAATCACACACCCGATTCTCATACCGCTCCCCGTCGATCCCCAATCCGTCCGAGCAGATTGCTGTACTTGCTTAGGATCACATCCCAGCTGTAATGCCGCTCATAATATCTGAAGCCATTCTCTCCGAGCACGTCGAGCAGGACGTTGTTGCGGCACATCACACGCAAGACCTCGGCGAACTGATCATAGTTACGGTAATACAAGCCACCCTGTGACCTCAAGCATTGTCCGCGTAAGACCTCACAGTTTGCGTTGACCATGACCGGCCGCTTCATCCGCCATGCTTCCAGCACGACCATCGACAAACTCTCATAGCGGCTCGGCATGATAAGAAACAGAGCGTTTCGAAGAACGGTCAGTTTGAGATCTTCGGGAAGGATGCCGAGGTACCGGACTTTCGAGTGATCCGGAATGGGAATGTGTTGTTTCCCGATGAGCACCAATTGAGGTGACTCGACATTTTCATCGACATATCTCAGATACTGACCCAACAACTCCGCACATCCCTTCGCCCGCTCGATTCGTCCGATAAAAACGATGTACGGGGCGTCGAGATCAAATCGTTGATCCAGCCGTATTGACTCAGAGGGTTGAACATCGGGCAGACCCACACCGATAACTTCTCCCGGCAGCGATGTCAGCCTCGTTGCTCGTTCGATCAGCTCTTTTTCCTCTATTGAGTTGAAGGCAATCTGCGACGCGCGCTTGAATACGTTATGATAGACCCCAAGATAAATCGCACGGTCATGTTCTGCAGTCGGCACCAGTATCGATCGATCTCCAACACGTTCGATTCCTTTACACGTGATCCAATATCGATAGGAGAAGAAAACAAAGGCATCGATATCTGGACGATCCGTGAGGTACTCGATGAGGGCGGGAGCGAAAGGGCCATGCGCATCGAGATAATCCATCTGGAGCGCGGGAGTCGATGCGGAATGAAGAACGCGGAATGCGAGATCATCGAACTGCGAGGGACGTGGACGCAACACCGGGAAACGACGCACAGTACACGGCCCGATCTGTACGGTTCCCTCCGGAAAAACATTTTCCCAGGTCAGATAATCCACCGCACAGGTCGTCAGAATCTCCACAGAGTGCAACGATGCGAGACGCTCCGCGACGAGACGACAGTGCAATTCCGCACCACCGACGATCTCATCACCGTATCGCTGTACAATGCAGGCAATTTTCATGGTCGGGAGAGGTGAAATCCAGGTTTATCGATCATCGGGTTGCTTGAACTGCACCATCTGCTCCAGCGTTTTCAATCGGCGTTCGGTGATGTCCTTCTCCCGCTCGAGCCGATCGACTCGGTACACGAGATTCGAGTGATTGATCTGGAGCCGTGTGATTTCACGCACCAGATTGTGAATCAGATGCACAAAATACTGATTGATCTGAGCCTGCCGACTGATCAGGTGATCCGAGTACAGACGGATGAAGGGGCGAACGATCTTTTTCGCGAGCACGATCATTTTGGCCTGGATACCCGAACGATGAGTCGAGATGATGTATCCGGGGTTGATATTCCAGGAATGATCCGGAGACATCAGGCGTTCGAGCAATGCGGAGTCGATCTCGGCATCCTCGGCGAACTGTAGGATCCGGGCTTCAGCCAGTTCCGCGATTCCTTCTTCCGTGTAAATGCCCGCCTTCTGCTTCTCTTCAATCCGCTTCCGGATCTGAGCCATGATCTGAGACACATCCACTTCCGCGCCGATCTCGATGTCCTTCCATTCTTTATCGCTCATCCGCCAACCTCCTTGTTTTCCATGCGCATGTTAAACGATTTCAGTTTTTAATGAAAGAGATGTTCGAGATGCTGGATTGGATTGCGGAGCAATCGGGTTGGTGTTAGGTTACATGTCGTGAGCGTTGTCTCGCTTCACCCTGGAAGGAAGCAATCATGAGCCGATTGTTCATTATGTTGTCACTTGTTGTCGCGACCCAGTTTACAGCGATTCCGGCTGAAGGCGGACAGGAGCAGAACCTGAAGACGCTGTCACGCGCACTCGATGTCCTGATGACCCGATCCGCGAACCCGATCGATGAAAAAAGTCTCCTTGTTGAGGGGATTCACGGGATGTTGCGAACGCTGGATCCCTATACACAGTTTCTGGATGAAGAAGTGTACGATTATATGCAGGACCAGCAGAAAGGGAGTTTTTTCGGAATCGGGATCTCATTCGATATCCGTGACGGTGAACTGGTTGTCATTGCTCCGATCGAAGGCTCTCCCGCATGGAAACTCGGACTCCGTCCCGGTGACATCATCGTTGAAATCGATGGTGAAACGACTGCGAAGATCACCAATTCAGATGTCATCAAGAAACTCCGAGGCGACCGGGGCTCAAAGGTCGGGATCGGTATCAAGCGCCACGGACTTTCTGATCTGCTCCACTTTGAAATCGTACGTGACAGGATTGCGCTCAACAGCGTTCGCGGAGGATTTTTCGTGGCTCCCCACATCGGATATGTGCGGATTACTGAATTCACGGCCACGACCGGAGCTGAACTCGAACAGATGATCGACAAACTGGTTGTCGGGAAAGCTGAGAAGCTGATTGTTGATCTGCGTTATAACAGCGGAGGTCTGTTATCCGCCGCCGAAGACGTCGCATCTCTTTTTCTGAATAAGGGCGACCTAATCGTGTCGACACATGGCCGGCAGAAAGATTCCGACATGGAACTCCGCTGCCGGGCAAACGGCCAATTCCGGGATCTCCCCCTGATCATTCTCGTGAACTCCGGCAGCGCCAGTTCATCGGAGATTGTCGCCGGTGCTGTTCAGGATCACAATCGCGGCCTGATCATCGGAACGAATACACATGGAAAAGGTCTGGTGGGCACACAGTTTCCAACCGATCTGAACACCGCGTTGCAGATCACCACCG
>CAYYMM010000095.1:0-18436 GCA_964472395.1 uncultured bacterium
GATTTCATCATCATGGTCAAGAAGAACAGCCACATGTTCATTACCGGGCCGGACGTCATCAAGGCGGTCACCCGAGAGGAAGTCTCCTTCGAGGATCTCGGGGGCGCATCGACGCACAGCGCAAAGAGCGGCGTCTGTCACCTCGTGGCAGACGACGGCCAGGAAGCGCTCCAGATGATCCGGTCGCTCATCAGCTTCATGCCATCGAACAACATGGAGGATCCGCCCTTCGTGGACACGGGAGACGATCCGTATCGTCAGGAAGAACGCCTCAACGAGATTGTTCCGGAAGATCCGAGCAAGCCGTATGATATGAAAGAAGTCATTCAGCTCATAACGGACAACGGCGAATTCTTTGAAATTCAGGAAAACTACGCGCAGAACATCATCATCGGGTACGCCCGGTTCGGCGGATACAGTGTGGGGATCGTGGCCAATCAACCCAGTGTTCTGGCGGGCGTTCTGGATATCAAATGCTCGGTCAAGGCCGCCCGGTTCGTGCGGTTCTGTGACGCCTTCAACATTCCGCTCCTGATCCTGCAGGATGTCCCGGGATTCCTCCCGGGTGTCAATCAGGAACACAACGGCATCATCATCCACGGTGCGAAATTGCTGTATGCACTTTGTGAGGCAACTGTGCCGAAAATCACCGTGATCACTCGAAAGAGTTACGGTGGTGCTTACTGCGTGCTCAACAGCAAACACATCCGGAGCGATGCGAACTTCGCGTGGCCGACAGCCGAAATCGCAGTCATGGGGCCGGATGGCGCGGTGAACATCATTTTCCGGAAAGAGATTGCCGAGGCAGCGGATCCGGTCGCCAAACGCGCAGAACTGATTCAGATGTACAAAGACAAGTTCGCCAATCCCTATTGCGCGGCGTCTCGCGGGTATATCGACGATGTGATCGAACCGTCCGAAACCAGGTGTCGGATCATTGATTCGCTGAAGATGCTTCAGAACAAACGGGCGACCAACCCGCCCAAAAAACACGGCAACATTCCTCTGTGAGCGAAAGGGACGACCATGCACGGAAAAATCAGTATGGACGAAGTCGCCGGCATTCTGTCCGCGCCCTATACGCATGTTGAACTCGGACAGGTCAATGACCACGCGGTGTATGTCATGCATTTCAAGGGCGATTATCCCTTCCACAAACACACCAAAGATGAATTGTATCTCGTGCTGGAAGGCGAAATCCGGATCCGGTTCAAGAACGAACCCGAAATCGTGCTGAAAAAACATGATTCGGTCGTTTTACGAGCTTACACCACTCACAGCCCGGGCTCCCTGGAAGGCGCTCTGGTCCTGATGGTCAAGCCGAAGGAAATGTTCGGCGATCCTCAGGCACACGATTGAGGTTCCCATGAATAACAAACCGGTTCAAATATGTGAAACCGTTCTCAGAGACGCGCACCAGTCGCTGCTTGCCACCCGCATGAGGACAGAAGACATGCTTCCTCTCGCGTCCCTGCTCGATGATATCGGCTACTGGTCCGTCGAGATGTGGGGCGGCGCAACGTTTGACAGCGCCATGCGATTCCTGGGAGAGGATCCCTGGGATCGTCTCCGGATGCTCCGGAAAGCCATGCCCAACACTCGTTTTCAGATGCTGCTCCGCGGTCAGAATGTGGTCGGATACAAGCATTATCCGGACGACATTGTCGAGAAGTTCATCGAGCGCGCGAAGGTGAACGGCATCGACGTTTTCCGTATTTTCGACGCTCTTAACGACATCCGCAACATGTCGTTCGCGATGCAGGTAGCCAAACGGGTCGGCGGACATGTTCAGGCGACCATCAGCTACACCATCAGCCCCGTTCATAGTATCGAAGCCTTCGTCGCGATGGGCCGAGAACTGGCGGATCTCGGCGCGGATTCGATCTGCATCAAGGACATGGCCGGACTCATCACTCCTTACGCCGCATACGAACTCGTATCCGCCCTCAAACGCGATCTCGGACTCCCGATCCAGCTCCACACGCATTACACGAGCGGCATGGGTACTGCGAGTCTTCTGAAGGCCGTGGAAGCAGGCATCGACACGGTCGATACCGCGATTTCATCGCTCGCCCTCTCCACCTCCCAACCGCCCACCGAAACGCTCGTCGCGATTCTGAGGGGTTCTTCAAGGGACACCGGCCTGGACATGGGTAAACTCGCGAACATTTCCCGGCAGGTCGGTGAGATTCGGAAGAGGTATCAGACATTTGAAGCCGGAATCAGCGCTGTCGACGTCAACGTGCTCCAGTTCCAGGTCCCCGGCGGCATGCTGTCGAATCTCGTCAGCCAACTCCGCCAGCAGGGCGCGATGGACAAGTATTATGACGTGCTGGATGAAATCCCTCGCGTCCGCAAGGATCTCGGATACCCGCCGCTCGTCACCCCCTCCAGCCAGATCGTCGGCGTCCAGGCGACGTTGAATGTCATCATGGGCGAACGCTACAAGATGATCTCCGAGGAAACCCGGCAATACATCCGCGGTTATTATGGGAAGTCCCCTGCCCCAATCGATCCGGAACTGCAGAAAAAGGCGATCGGAAACGATCAACCGATCACCTGCCGTCCCGCCGATATGCTCTGTCCGGGATGGGATCAGGCGAAGAAAGAGATCGGTGAAATGGCACGGAGTGACGAGGATGTTCTGTCCTACGCCCTGTTTCCGCAGGTAGCCCGGCCGTTTCTTGAGCGCCGCAACAAGGGTCTGGGGGGCAAGGAAGAGATCGCCGCTGCCATCGCCGCGATGCTGATTCAGCAGAAGGAAACAAAAGAAGCGGTCTCGAAAGCGGTCAGCGGCCCGCCCAATCGCATCAACGCCTGGAAAATGGTCGCACGGCCCTGCTTCGCCCGCGGAGGTGTCCGATGATATCCAAATTCAAGATCATGCTCGACAATATACCATACGAAATCGAGCGAAAAGGTGATCTGCTCGTCGTCAACGGCCAGGAATTTCCCTTCAAAGCCGATGGCAGTGCGATCCAGATCTCGGGATCACCTCATACTGTCGGAATCTCGGGGAAAACAGCCACGGTCGACGGCATCGGGTACGGATTCGAGGCGATCGGGCTCGAGGAAAAACGGCAGATGGCCAAACGCAAGGCGGCATCGAAATCGGCCGCGGAAGAGGCGGGTGCCATCACCGCGATCATGCCGGGTCTGATCATTAAGATTCATAAGAAAGAAGGAGATACTGTGGCGAAGGACGAGGTCGTCCTGATTCTGGAAGCCATGAAGATGCAGAACGAGCTTCAGGCACCGCAGTCCGGTACGATCCGTCAGATCAACGTCAAAGTCGGGGATTCGGTCGAAATGCGACAGGTGCTGGCGGTCATCGAGTAGTCCCACACCGCGAATTCATAGTTCCAGGGCCGCGTTCTCGAGGATAGACCCATCGGGAATGCGGCCTTTTTTCATGCTCGGGCCAACAATCCGCACTTCACCTTTCACCTGCACATCCGCGCCGAATTCAACGTCCCCCTCAACCGTCAGAGATGTGCATTCAGCCAGCGATGGAGCACCTTTCGGGAAGCGATCCAACAGATCCCCGATCATCCGGTAGTAGTTCGGATCGAGCGCGATGCGGGGGGAGACCGAAGCCGACGGATTCCGCACGATCGTGTAATCCGGCGCGAGCAGATACTGATCGGACCACAGCAGCAACAGATCCTGACACGTTTTTACCGGCTTGAACCGGGATCTCGGAACACGAACCGCCATCGCATCATCGAAGACGGAAATCGCGGCACCCATGGCTGTTTCGAGTTGCATCACCCTGCGAGAATCCGGGCGCGTCGGATCGACCGTTTTCAGGTTCGTGATCATGGGAAGGTCGACGATGCCATCATGCGCATCGAGATATTTCTGGAGGCGGGACAAATCCAGCCAGATAGTGTTCGTGTTGAAATAGTTGTATCGAGCGATGTCTTCGAATTCCGTGCGGAATTGCGGAGGGCATTGAGCTACTTCCCGCAGAGTCAGCCGACCGGTTTCGTGCCTCGCGAGATGTCCGCCTTTCTTGTCCGCTTCCGTCCGGTCTGCCACTTCCATCAGGAATGAAAACCCGTTCACGGCAAAATATCCCAGGATGTCCAGATCCATAACGGCACCGAGGTTGTCCGCATTCGATACGAATGCATATCGGAATCCGCGGGAGAGGAGATCATCCAGGAGCCCCGTCATCAAAAGAGCGCTGTAGATGTCGCCATGACCAGGGGGATACCATTCGAGATCCGGGTCGGCTGGCCATTCGACAGGAAGGAGTGTTTCGGCGTCGATTTTCGGAACGCGATGCTGCAGGAAATCCAGAGGCACATCCGAAGTGATCCGCGGATATCCGGCCAGATGCGCCCGTGTGTCGTCATGCGTATTGAGGCTGTTCATGAAGATGACCGGTGCGGGACAGCCGGTGCGGGATCGAAGTTCCAGGATTTGCCGGACGATCAGGTCGAGAAACGTGTAGGTGTTTTTAGCCGGAAGCAGGACTTTGGCACGGTCGAGTCCCATGCTGGTTCCGAGGCCGCCGTTGAGTTTAATGATGACTGCTTGTCCGAGTGCGGAGCGCCCGGCTTCGCGGAATTGAGTCAGGGTTTCGGAGTCGCACAGGTCACGGACCGGACCAATATCCGATTCCGGGATCGTTCCGGTCAAGCCGGCCAGGAGTTGCCGGAAGTAGATTTCAAATTTGCGTATCGCGAGATCCGGCAGGCCGGCGGTCAGCATTTTGTGTCTGAAAGGTTCAAATCGATCCGGTGACGTTTCCACAGTGCTCGCTCCAAGGGTGGAACTGTTGAAGAGTGTCCTCACGATTATGCCAGATCGAGGCAAGAAAAGCAGCTGTTTCCCGAGATCGACCCGCGTTGACTGGCCTGCATAGAATGAACCCATCGGCCGGACTGCACGTGCTCAGAGGCGTTTTTCACCATTTTGGTTCGACAGGTGATCGATCGGGTCATTCATATCTTCGGCGGTCACACAATTTCGAGGTTTCCGGGCGGGGAACCGGGCATCGCTATTCGGAATCGAACTCCATTCGGATAACTCCACATCGTGCTCGTTCGTGATGTTCAGCGCCCGGCGGGCCGTCATGCATTTCGCATCACCCGGCATGACATGGCGACACGGAGACGGGCGCGACTCATAGATTTTGCATGAAACGGCCGATCCGACATCTCCGATCAGAGCGATGCAGCGCGGATTCGGCCGGTTCGTGCCGGACATACAGATCAACAGCGGCGCGATCTGCTCGACCAGTTCATCCGCGATCCCGAACACTTCGGCATCGAACCAGTAGAACGAGACACGGAAGCTCGCGCAGCACGCACCACAACTCCTGCAAATTATCTGTTCCCGGGTCGTATCCACCTCCTCCACGCCTGCCGTTCGCTGTCCATCCGAGTCACTGATAGTAGCGCTGCAATGCACTGGCTTCAATGCCGGCCGCGGGGGGCTCTGTGGCTTTTCACCGGACCGGTATGGTATGGATGGGCGTGACTCTTTCGTTGACGGGCACTCAGAACCCGCACAGGGACACCATGGTCAAGCGATTCGTCACATTTCTGCTGACATTCCTGTTGTTTCTCTGGTCGTCCCGGCTCGGAACCGACGGCTATGAGCTCGAATATCTGCTCTCAGCAAAAAATCTGCTCGGAAGCGGCTCGTTTTCGATGGCATCCACGCCGGGCAGGCTGCACGGTATTCCGGAACGGCCCGAAGGCGTCTGGATTCTTCCCCGGCACAACCTGCTCCAGGTTCTTCTGACCGTTCCCCTGTATCTTGCCGGACTGCCGTTCAATCATCTGCTGCCTCCCGCGGGTGAGGGGCTCCTCGGACTGCCCCCCGGATCGTTGGCATTCGTGAGCCTCCTCAACCCCCTGCTCACGTTGATCGCGATGGCGCTGATCCGTGGAATTCTCATCGATCTGGGACACCCCTCCTCAACCGCGTGGACTGCAGCCGCGGTGTACGGGATTGCGACAATGGCCTGGCCATATGCGTCGATCGGGATGGAACCCCTCCAGATCACATGTCTGCTGCTGGCCTTTCAGATGTTCATCCGCCTCGGGATGAAGCCGGACATGTGTCAGACCGTCCTGCTGGCAGTCTCGATCGCCGCCCTGATGCACACCAAAATCTCGGCACCGCTGATCGCGCTGCCGCTCGCTCTCGCGGGAATGATCCGGCTGGCCCGGAGATCAGTGCCTCGCGGACGCACGCTTGCCATTTACGTGGGCATCCTGGCCATCGCTGGACTGATGTGGCTTCATCTGTATCGACTGAGATCCTCGGGAATTTACTCGGAGGGATTCTTCACCGCGCTCGATCCGGCGCTGATCCCGAGGAATCTGCTTGGTCTGCTTATCAGTCCCGGAAAGAGCATTCCGGTCTACAATCCGATTCTACTGTGGTGTGTGCCTGGGATATGGATGTTTTTTCGCAGACACAGGGAGGAGGGGTGGATCCTGGCTGCGACCGGCGCTTTGACCTTACTGCTGGCGTCGGCGTGGGATTGGGCTTTGATCGAAGAGAGCTGGGGACCGCGCTATGCGATGCCGGTCGTTCCGATCGTCCTTATCATGGGAGCTGAACGATTCGGGATTGCTCACACGAACGGCCGGAAGCTGATGTTTGCAGCCATTCTACTCGTGTCGATCCTCGTGCAGATCCCGGGTGTGTTGTACCCGAATGTGCGATTACTCGAAGCTGTGCATTCAGATGAGACCTCGCAGGTGGATCTGACGGTGTGGATTCCGGAACTGAGTCCGATCCGAGTCGGCGCGCACATGATCGCAAATCAGCTTCGCAGGGCGGCAGGTCAGGCCGAGACCTCGCTTGAGTGGCATCACTACCGAGGCATCGTCGGGATGGGATCTCAGGCCAGGGAACTTCGGTTCGACACGCGGGAATGGAACCGGCCGTATGTCTTGCCATTCTTGACAGAACGATATTTCAGGGGGGTTCAACCTGGACAGGCGGCAGATGAGGCGGATCCCGGCTGGCTGATACCGGTTTGGCTCGGAGTTGCAGCGGTATTGTTGTTCGGGATCAGCAAGAGTATCTTCTCATCACGATGATCCCGGATGTATCAAAACCATCGTCTCTTCGCCCCCCGATCCTCTTTTTCCTTCTTTTTGTAGCATGCGGAGTGACCGCGCACGCCCAGGACAGCCTTCTGTGTGCTGACAATGTCTATCAGGGACCGGAAGCATCGGATGCCTTCAGTGCCATCGAGTATCTCGGGGACGGACGCATCATCGCCGGAAAACGATCCTCCAATGCGTCAACCCGTTTCCTGCTCAGCACGGATCAAGGCGTCTCATGGACCGTCGTCGGCTGCACGGGCTCGACCGGAGCGCACACGTACTTCTTTGGTCGGAACGGATCGCTTGTTTTCTCCGGAACAGGCGATACGGGCAATGCGTGTCTGATGAAGAGCACCGACACAGGTTCGACCTGGTCCGTTGCCCTGTCGTCGCCTCAGATCCGTTCGCTGCTTGGAACGGCCAATGCGCTTGCGGTATTCAGCCCGGTCTATCTCGGATCCGACCGCTGGATCGTGAATGTGAAATCCTTCGACACCACGAACAAGGTCTTCATGTCCTCGGATAACGGCGTCACCTGGTATCTCCCCGTCGCTCAGCCCGGTCAGGGGGCGACGTCCTGGGCCCGCCGCATGATCCGCACCTCCGACGGCGTGCTGCTCTGGCCGTCGTGTCAGACCGATCGGATGTATGTGTCGACCGACACTGGCACGAGCTGGTCATGGTCGGTCGTGCCGGGAGCGTCGCTGTTTCAGCCGCTGTGTGACGCCGGTGACGGGGTTTATGTCTGTGGCGAAGTCCGCACGACCCCGGACACGCCGATCCGCCTCTACCGGAGTCTCGACCAGGGCCAGTCCTGGGAAACCGCCGCAGAAGTCAACCTCCACCGACCCTCGCTCACCTATTGGCGCGACGTGATCCGGGCGGGTGACGAACTGCTCGCCTCGGCCTGCTGCGCCGAGGGGACCAGCAACGAACGGTTCATGCAGGTGTTCCAGTCCACGGACGACGGCGCGACATGGGGATCGCTGGGGAATCCGTTTTATGGACCATACGGCGGTATGCAGGCCATTTACCAGATGTGCGTCAGCGAATCGAATGAGGTCTTCGCCGCCTGCCAGCCGGACAGCACCATCCTCAGATGGCTCATGCCCAACAGCTTCTGCAACGCGGATCTCGATCATGACCGGATCATTGATGAATCCGACCGGACGCTCCTCGAAGGATGTCTCGACGGCCCGGCCGTCCTCGCATGTGAGGTGGCGGATCTGAACTGCGATGAATGGGTCGATGCGGATGACCTGGATGTCTGGTTATGCCGATATCACAGCGGATCGGTCGAGATCTGCTGCGGGGGCGGGCAGGCGGCCGTGCCTGCAGAATCGCTCCCGGGTTTGCTCATCCTGTTGCTGGTTTTTTTCCCGGGAAGCCTGGTCGTCCGCTTCCTGCTGTCCCGATACGTCCGGCCGCACCCATCCTTGAAACCGGAGGAGAGCCATGAAACAACGGATACTGAATGCAGTGGAATCCCCTCGTGAGTTGGAAATCCTGTATCGCGAAAATCCCGACGCGTTTACACGGGCGTTTGCCGAGGCGTATTCCGAATGCAGCGACTCAGTGGTCCTGAATGTGTGGCGGGAGCGATTGTTTTTCACTGCTGCGGTCGAATCGGCACAGGGAGAGGCGGGGTGGAGATCCCGGGACATCTGGATTGTGGTCCTTCTATCGGCACTTGCAGGAACGCTGACGAAGATACCCCAGTTTTTTCCATCGAGTTTCATCAGGGAGGACGCCTTCTACGCGCGCAATCTCGGGGGCATTGTCCTCGGAGCCCTGATCGCCTGCATATTCATTTTCAAACCATGCCGCCTCAGGGTCGTCGTTAACGTCTCCGGGTTGCTGTGCGGGAGCCTGATCTTCCTGAACTTATTACCCGAAATACACCAATCTCAGACCATTACCCTGTCCTGTATGCATATGCCTTTTTTCTTCTGGTCGCTGCTCGGTGTCGCCTTCGTCGGCGGTCACTGGGGCGATCTTCGGAGGCGGATGGATTACATCCGGTACAACGGCGAATTACTGATCTACACGACGATCATCCTGATCGGCGGCATGGTGCTCACCGGATTGACTCTGGCGCTCTTCAATATAATCGGTATGAGAATACAAAAATGGTATCTGAATTATGTCGTTGTCTACGGCTCGATCGCAGCCCCGATCGTTGCAACGCTGCTCATCGAACGCATTACCGGAACCCGTTCCAGGATCGCGCCGATACTGGCAAAAATATTCACGCCGTTGTTTCTGGGTACCGTGATTGTCTACATGGCGGTCATGATCCTCGGTCACAATAGCCCGTATACGGACAGGGATTTCCTGATTGTATTCAACGGGCTGCTGTTGTTCGTACTCGGGATGAGTGTGCTGTCGATTTCCGAGCGTGGTTCAACAGAAACCGTATCGATTGCGGATCTGATGAGCATCGGACTGGTCCTTGTGACACTCGCGGTGGATGTGATTGCACTTTCGGCTATTCTGTTCCGGTTGACAACGTATGGATTCACGCCAAACCGACTGGCCGTGCTGGGTGCGAATCTGCTGGCATTCGGTCATCTGTCGGGGATTGTCTGGCACTATCAGAGATTTCTCCGGCGCAAGAACGGATTCGATGTGCTGGATCGTTGGATCGTGCGTTATCTTCCGGTGTACACCGTATGGACGGTCGTGGTGGGATTCGGGTTCCCGTTTTTCGTTTGGTTTCAATAGATCATTCAGGATTGAACGATCCGCCGACATGTCGTGAACGGTGATCGGACAGCGTTGAGCCATTGCCTAAATGTACCCGTTGCGCTATGACTGATGGAAGACAGGTCAACGTATTTCGTTGGCGATATTGATGGAAACATCTGTCTCAGACTGGTATCTCGTGTTTGCGCGAAAGGAGCCTCGCCATGAACTCAGACGGTTTACTGATCGCAAAATCCACGGAAGAGCATCTCCTGTTACCGCACATGGCGAACCGGCATGGTTTGATCAGTGGTGCGACCGGTACCGGCAAGACTGTTTCGCTTCAGCTTCTGGCTGAGCATTTCAGTCACATCGGTGTTCCGGTCTTTCTCGCGGATGTCAAGGGCGATCTGTCGGGTATTGGTGTTTCGGGCACACTCACCTCGAAACTCACCGACCGGCTGAACCGGCTGAAGCTCGACACGCCGGCATTCGAAGGCTGCCCGGTCGAGTTCTGGGACATATATGGAAAATCCGGCCACCCGGTGCGAACGACCATATCGGAGATGGGTGCGATTCTATTGTCCCGGTTACTGAATCTGAACGAGACGCAATCGTCGGTTCTGACGATGATCTTCAAAATTGCCGATGACAATGGCCTGTTGCTGTTGGATCTGAAGGATCTTAAATCGATGGTGCAGTTCGTCGGTGACAATGCGCGCGAATTCACCACCCAATACGGGAATGTTTCGGCAGCCAGTATCGGTGCGATCCAGCGCGCCCTGCTCGAAATCGAATCCAGTGGTGGCGACATCTTCTTCGGTGAACCCGCCTTGAACCTGGACGATTTCATGCAGACCGACCGGATGGGACGCGGTATCATCAACATTCTGGCGGCGGACCAGCTCATTCTCTCCCCCAAGATCTACACCACCTTTCTGTTGTGGCTCCTGTCCGAGTTGTTCGAGCGTCTCCCGGAAGCCGGTGATCTCCCCAAGCCGAAACTCGTGTTCTTTTTCGACGAGGCGCATCTGTTGTTCAAGGATACCTCCCCGGTTCTGCAGGAAAAGATCGAGCAGGTTGTGCGGCTGATCCGTTCGAAGGGTGTGGGGGTCTTTTTCGTGACACAGAGTCCGCTTGACATACCCGACGCCGTTTTGGGTCAGCTCGGAAACCGTATCCAGCACGCCCTGCGTGCGTTTACGCCCAAGGATCAGAAAGTGGTCCGCGCGGCGGCTCAAACCTTCCGCGCCAACCCGGATCTCGATGTGGAACGCGTCCTGACCGAACTCGAAGTCGGTGAAGCGCTCGTATCGTTCCTGGATCCAAAAGGCGCGCCTTCCGTCGTTCATCGCGCACATATCGCCGCACCGCGCAGCCAGATCGGCCCGATTCCCGTTGACACACGTGCCTCGATCGTCCGCGGTTCCCCCCTCAACCGCTATTACTCGGCCTCGGTCGATCGTGAATCCGCGTATGAGGTATTGAAGGCGCGAGCCGAGCAACAGGCGCGTGAGGAGATGGCGACCCAGCAGTCGATGCGCACTCAGGCTCAGGTGCCGCAGCAACCCCGGATCAGCCAGCCAAG
Source organism: uncultured bacterium (assembly GCA_964472395.1). Lineage (GTDB taxonomy): Bacteria > CSSED10-310 > CSSED10-310 > CSSED10-310 > CALFER01 > CALFER01. The sequence goes on from CAYYMM010000095.1 coordinate 11,353, forward strand.
GCCCAGCCAGCGTCAGGGTGTCATGGAGGCATTCGTCAAGAGCGCTGTGCGGACAGCGGGCAATCAGATCGGCCGGTCGCTCATCCGGGGAATCCTCGGCTCGTTGCTCGGCGGCGGCCGCCGACGCTGATCCAACGTTTCTTCATGATTCCGCTCATCGATACGCACGCGCACCTCACGGAAGAGGCGTTTTTCATCCGCATCGATGAAGTGATCACCCGGTCGCAGGCACGCGGCGTCGCTCAGATGCTCGTGCCGGGATACACGCTCGATGCCTGTCGAAAAGCAGTGCAGCTCGCAGGCGCGCATGCGTCGATCCGGGCCGCCGTCGGCATTCATCCGCTGTTTCTGCCCGATCCCGCTCATCCGTTGGCCACTGATCCGATTGACGAACTGAAGATGTTGATCGAGAGGCCCGGTGTGATAGCGATCGGCGAGATCGGCCTGGATTACCGGCATGCCTCCGTGGATCGGGAGGCGCAGAAAACCGCCTTCCGCAGACAACTCGATCTGGCCCTGGAGCGCGACCTGCCCGTAATCCTGCACGCCGTGCGGGCCGACGCCGATCTGCTCGGGATTCTCCGGCAATACCCGGCCATCCGGGGCATCGTGCATCGCGTCTCGTGCAGCACGGAAACCGTCCGGCAACTCCTCGACATGAATCTGTTTTTCAGTTTCGGTCCGGATCTCCTGAATCCTGGTCGAACCCGGCTGCATGAACTGATCCGGTTGATGCCGGCCGACCGGATGCTGCTCGAAACCGACTGTCCGTTTTCGCGCGGGTCAGGGGGTGACGTGAGCGGACCGTGGGATGTGCCCGATGTGCTGGATGCGGCGGCGCGGCTGAGGGGAGACGAACCCGAGACACTGGCCGCCGCGATGATTGGATTCCGTGAGCGGTTCGATTGACGGATGCATCGGTTTTTCGCTTCTGTTGAGTGATTGGAGGGGACTCTTGTGGAAATGGATGTCCGGTTTACGCGAACCATCCTGGCGCTCGGTGACAAAGCCTTCGGGAACCTGAGGAAATCGCGCGTGACGATTATCGGGATCGGGGCGGTCGGAGGATTTGCCGCGGAGGGACTCGCGCGATCCGGCATCGGGCATCTCCGGCTGATCGACATCGACACGATCCAGAGAACCAACATCAACCGCCAGATCATCGCGCTCGAATCGACCCTGGGCCGACCGAAGGTGGAGGTGGCGGCAGAACGATTGCGCGACATCGATCCGGAGATCCACGTTGAAGCGGTCCATGCATTCTTCAATGCCGATACCGCGGAGGAGTTACTCACGCCGCGACCGGATTATCTGATCGATGCGATCGATGCGGTCGGGCCGAAGGTGAATTTGATCGAGTATTGTGTCCGGCAAGAGATTCCGATTGTGTCGTCAATGGGAGCGGCGCTCAAGACGCGGATCGACAATGTCCGCATTGCCGATATCGGGCGCAGCGAGGGCTGTAGTCTGGCAAAGAAAGTTCGGAAGGGCCTGCACAAGAGAGGAATCCGGACTGGTGTCACGGTGGTGTTCAGCAACGAAAAGACCCCGGCGATATTGGATCCCGAGGATGTGGACGACCCTGAGATCCTCAGCGGGAGTCATGCGGGACGCCCGCGCCGGATTCTGGGCAGTCTTTGTCCGATCACGGCCGTTTTCGGCATGTTCGCCGCGCATCACGTCCTGATGGCCATCGGTGGCCCGCCGGAGCCTCCTGCCCGCGGGAAATCCGGGGACGGCTTGTCCGAATCCCCTCAGAATGCTACAGTGACGCCGGTTTGAGCCAACCTGTTTTCCGTTGAGGAGAGACGACATGGATCAGTTTCAGAAGGAAATTCTCGAGGGTATTCCGCAGCAGCTTCCCGAGATGCCGCCGTTCGATCCGGGGGTGAATCACGCGCCGCCGAGACCGATCGTGCTGACGCGGGCCGAGAAGGAACTGGCGATTCACAACGCGTTGAGGTATTTCCCGAAATCCTTCCATGAAACGCTCGCGCCGGAATTCGCCGAGGAACTCCGGAAAGACGGGCGCATTTACATGCGCCGCTTCCGTCCCCTCCAGCCCATGCATGCCCGGCCGATCGGGGCCTATCCGGCCAAGTGTCGCCAGGCCGCCGCCATCATGCTCATGATCCAGAACAATCTCGATCCGCGGGTCGCCCAGCACCCGCACGAACTGGTCACGTACGGCGGCAATGGAACCGTGTTTCAGAACTGGGCGCAGTATCGGATTGCGATGAAGCTGCTGGCCGAGATGACCGAGGAGCAGACGCTCGTGCTGTACTCCGGCCATCCGCTTGGTTTGTTTCCCTCCTCACCCGACGCACCGCGCGTGATCCTGACCTGCGGCATGATGATTCCGAATTACAGCACGCAGACCGACTATTGGCGCTTCAGCGCGCTCGGGACGACGTCCTACGGCCAGATGACCGCGGGTAGTTTCATGTATATCGGGCCGCAGGGCATCGTACATGGAACGACGATCACGATTCTGAACGCCGCCAGGAAGTATTTGGGACTGGCGCCCGACGCCTCGCTCGGCGGCACCGTTTTCGTTTCATCCGGACTGGGCGGCATGAGCGGCGCTCAGGCGAAAGCGGGCGTGATTGCGGGAGCCGTGTCGGTGATCGCCGAGATCAACCCGAAGGCCGTTGAAGTGAGGCACTCGCAGGGGTGGGTCATGGAAGTCGAGCAGGATCTCGACCGTCTGCTCAAGCGCATCGATCGGGCCAAACGCGACCGTGAGGCCGTCTCGATCGCCTATCTCGGCAATATCGTCGATCTGTGGGAACGCATGGCCAGGGATCGATTTGCGATCCATCTCGGCTCGGATCAGACTTCTCTGCATAATCCGTTTGGAGGCGGTTATTATCCGGCGGGGATTTCGTTTGAAGACGCGAATCGGATGATGAAGGACGATCCGGACGGCTTCAGGACGCGCGTCCAGGAATCGCTGCGGCGGCATGTCGAGGCGGTCAATGTGATGGCGTCGAACGGCATGAATTTCTGGGATTACGGCAACGCGTTCCTGCTCGAGGCATCCCGGGCCGGCGCGGCGGGAATACTGAAGGACGATGGGTCATTCCGTTACCCCTCCTATGTTGAAGACATCATGGGGCCGATGTGTTTCGATTATGGATTCGGCCCGTTCCGCTGGGTCTGCACGTCCAACCGGGCCGAGGATCTGGAGGCGACCGACCGGATTTCGGCGCGAGTCATCCGTGAGATGCTCGTGGAAGCGCCACCCGAGATTCGGCAGCAACTCACCGATAATCTCGTGTGGATCGAAGCCGCTGGCGGGCATCGGCTGGTGGTCGGATCGCAGGCTCGGATTCTGTATTCGAACGAGGAAGGCCGGATCCGGATTGCACTGGCGTTCAACGATGCGATCCGGAAGGGGGACATTTCGGCGCCGATCGTGCTGGGACGCGATCATCATGACGTTTCGGGAACGGATTCGCCGTTCCGTGAGACTGCGAACATCCGGGATGGATCCAATCGGACGGCGGACATGGCCGTGCACAATGTGATCGGGGATGCGTGTCGCGGGGCGACTTGGGTCAGTCTGCACAATGGTGGCGGAGTTGGCTGGGGCGAGGTCATCAATGGGGGCTTTGGCATGCTGCTGGATGGTTCGGAGTCGTGTGACCGTCGCATTCGTTCGATGTTGTTCTGGGACGTGAACAACGGGATTGCGCGGCGAGCTTGGGCGCGCAATGATGGAGCGGTGTTTGCGATTTGCGAGGCAATGCGGCGTGAGCCGAAGTTACGGGTAACGCTTCCCCACATCGCGGATGCGGATCTGGTAAGCAACGTATTGGAGTAGAGTTTTTGGTTTTCGGTTTGGAGAAAGGTTGAAGTTCGATCAGGGTACGCGGAGGCCGGCAGAGATGCTTCTCTTCTGTGACGGGATCCTCAGATCATCTTTACTCGGGGAGTCGAATCGAAACAGATGGAATGCCGCACCCGGTTCATCGTGTGATTCGACAGGATCACCTCCGAGTGCACTCAAGATGAGGCGGTCTTATCCCTTCCGTGAGTATCCGAACAGAATCCACCTCGGGACACTGGCCTAAACCTGATATTCCATTCTTCACACAGACAATATATCAAATATAGTTTATCTTAAATGATATATTACTATTCATGATCGAATAGCTGCATCGTCAAACCTCGTGTCCAGCGATGGCACAACCATGAGCATCATGAAATCCGACCGTTAGAGGGAGGTGATCATCGCCCTTGTGAATGTTTGACCCGGCGAGGGAGATCATGGTAGGGAAATGCGGTGACTCGGGAAAAAGCCGCTTCGTTCGCTCTTGTTGTTCTTCCGGGGTTAGTGTTGTGCGTGTATGCCATGACGCTGCGCGAGGGTCATCCCTGGGGCGATGATTTCGCGATGTACATCCTTCACGCAAAAAACATTCTCGAAGGCCGACCGTACTCGGATATTGGATTCATCCCGAACCCCGCCGAGATCATCGCCCCGCGCGCTTATCCTCCCCTTTTTCCTCTTATGATGACACCCGTCATCGCGTGGGCCGGAGTTAATCTCACCGCCTTGAAACTCATGATCGCCCTGCTGCTGGCACTCACCATCGCGCTATTCGATGTTGCATTCCGCAACCACCTCAACATAGCAGACCGTGTCATCTGGATCGGCCTTTTTGCATTCAATCCGGTTGTTATGATCTATAAGGATCTGATTCTGTCCGACATCCCCTTTTTAGCTCTGGTCGCCCTTTTCATAGTCCTGACCCATCCGCATGTTGACAGGATGCGGGATAACGGACTTCCATTTCGCCGACTGGCCCTCATTGGGCTCGTGATCACTGCAGCCGTGCTGACGCGGCGGACCGGCATCGTACTGCTTCCCTGCCTCCTGCTGGCTCTCTGGCTGGGTTCCCGCACTCGTCGCACGCCCCTTGCGATTGCGATACGGATTCTGACCGTGGGAGGACTCGCGACGATCGCCTACTTCATGATTCTCTTTCCGCCATCCTACTTCACATCGTCGCCCGCTAGGATTTTGGCGAACCTTGCAGCCTGCACACAGGCCGCCGGCATCCTGTTCAGCAACGGCCGCTGGCTGATTCCGAGCGTTCTTCTGTATATCGTCGCGTCTGTGTTGATTCTGATCGGTTTTTTCAGCCGGTTGCGCACGGGGATCTCCATGATTGAAATCACGCCCGTTGCGCTGCTTCTCCCTCTATTGTTCTGGGATCGGAGCCGGACCGTCCGTTACCTGCTCCCGATCGTTCCCTTTCTGTTTTTCCACCTGTGCATCGGAATGAAATGCATTGTGCACCAGCGTATCGGAAGAATTTCGCGTCTCGTTGTCATCATGCTAATTACGGCGACATACATCAGCAAGTTGACGCGTCCTGACACACACGATTTGGGTGTCGAATCCCGAACAGCGAAGGAGGTGTTCGCTTTTATCCGATCCGGCACCGCTCCGGATGACGTTCTGATCAGCGCAAAGCCGCGTGCATTCGTTCTGTTCACAGGGAGGGACGCGTCGAATCTTCATCGGACGAGCGAACCGGATGCGCTGCATCGCTATATGGCCTCGATTCATGCCCGTTATGCCGTAGCCGGGCGGTTTCCGGATGACACGATTCGGGACCTCGCAGAAAGGACTCCCGAGCGCTTTCTAATCCTTTTTTCAAATGAGGAGTTCACGGTTTATCAATTGGTGGAATAAGCAATCGCATTCTGTTTCATACCTCGGACTGCTTCTGATATGATCATGGAAACGCATCGGATCGATCCGTCGGAGGACAGAGCCATGTTGAAGCGCGTGTTTGTCATCTCAGCCCTGATCGTCGCGTGTTGTTCGTTGAAAACTGGAGCACAAATCCTGCAGATCAACTTGGAAATGCCCGGAACTGAATTCGGTCCCGGATCGCCGTGCCATCTGAATCTTGGGATCGAGAATCCCTCGGAGCCATTCTCCGATGCGTCAATTTTTGTGGCATTGACCGTCGGAACAGGCCAGTTCTGGTTCTACCCCGGATGGGTTCAGTATCCGCCTGACATCGACATGGAGGTGCGGGACATCCCGGGACATGCGTCCTCGCACATCGAGATCCTTCCGGAGTTTCTCTGGCCATCGGGCACCGGGGAGTTTTCCGGAGCTCAGTTCATCGCCGCTATCGTTTACAACGGGACTCTCGCTAGCAATCTAGCGGAAATCACGTTCGGCTGGAGCGAAACCCCTCAACCGACAGTAACGCCGACCCCCGGAACCTCGGCGACCGCGACGCCTCCGCAACCGACTGCGACATCATCGGTTCCGACTGCGACACCCGGACCTCACCATCCGGGCGATCTGCTCGCGACGGATCCGATTGCGGGACCGATGCGGTACATTCCGGCAGCGGAGTTGACCGGTTTTTTGCAGGGATCACCTGACGAGGAGCCCTGCAGGGATCTCGATGAGGCCCGCTTTGTGCATTTTCTGACCCGCCCGATCGCCATGATGGAAACGGAGGTCACGCGGCAGATGTGGGTAGATCTGCGAACCGCCGATGCGACGCTTCCCGCGGATCCGAGTGTGCTCGAACAGAGCCCAGCGATGGCCTGTCCCGTGCAGAATCTCGACTGGCATGAGGCCGTTTTGTTTGCGAATCTGTTATCACTGCAAAACGGTTTTGATCGGATTTATTTCAAGGATGAGGAGTTGACGATACCGGTCACGGCGACGAATTACACGACGGGTGATTTTTTCATGGATTGGGATGCGGGAGGGTATCGGCTGCCGACGGAGGGCGAGTGGGAGCATGCGGCGAGAGCCGGGACGACGGGGGTGTTTTCGTGCAATGAGCCCGCCTATAGTGCCGGGAACTGCACGTCATGTGATCCCGGGACGCATCCTGTTCTGGAGTCCTATTGTGTGTATTGCGCCAACGATATGGCCATGACCGCCGAAGTGGGGAGCAAGTGGGCGAACCCCTGGAACTTGAGGGACATGCACGGGAATGTATGGGAGTGGTGCTGGGACTGGTACGGCGAGGATTACCCGGCCGGTCCGGTGACGGATTACATGGGACCGACGGAGGGGAGTTGGCGATGCCGGCGC
>CAYYMM010000096.1:0-18243 GCA_964472395.1 uncultured bacterium
CATGATGCTTCCCGTTGGCAGATGGGCCATGAATGTCATCCATGAACAAGCCGAAAGATTGCACACCAAGATCATGGAACAGGCGGAATTTTTCCCACAGTCGATCGAAGTGATCATGACGGTCGAAATCGTAACTCAATCCGGGTGACAGCGAAAATAAAAAGGTAACTCCAAGCCTTTCTGCGTGCCTGATGAGAGACTCGAATTGTCGCAAGATGTGCTTGGGATATCGCTGATCCCAATGCAGTCGATGATAAGGATCGAACTTCGGAGCGTAAACAAACGTATTCAACCCACATCGTGACATTTCCTCGAGAAGATGTCGTCTGAAGCGAAATGTCCATGGTCTGCCGTAGAAGCCCTCGATCACACCGCAAGGAAACAGAGAAGGTTTCATTAGATATCAAACCGGACAAGGCACATCGATGAAGTCTGCTGGAATCCCAAACTGCGTTTCGATGTGGCGACTCAAGGCCATAGGTCCTGGTTTTTCAGAATTGTAATGTCCCAATGCGCAAAAATGGATACCGAGTTCTTCCGACATGCGTACAACCGGCTCGACAGCATCGCCGGTAATAAACAGGTCAGCCCGAATCGAGGCCATCCGTTCGATCATGGATGACGCTCCACCGGAAACAATGGCAATCCTGTGAATGATCTCAGGACCGTTGCGAAGTGAGAGAACCGGAGCAATACCTTGGGTTGCAAGACTGGAAATGATCTGATCAAGATCCTGGCCGTCAGGAATCGTTCCAATGAAACCGACATCGATGGCCTGGGGATTTTCAAGCCCGATGAATGATGCTAACTGGATATTGTTCCCGATTAGCGGATGCGCATCGAGTGGAAGATGATATGCTGCGAGTGTGACATCATGATCAAGCAGAAGTTTGACACGACGTTTCATTAAACCCTGAAGCGCAAACGGATGAGAGCTGCCTTTCCAAAAAAGGCCATGATGAACGATGATCATATCGGCTCCCGCATCGATGGCCAATTCAAAGAGCCGCTCACTTGCGGAAACTCCCGTCACGATTTTTTTGATGTCCGATCTCCCCTCGACCTGAATCCCATTTCTACAGACATCAGTGAAGGAATCGACGTTCAAATACTGTGCGAGGTGGTTGATGATCTGGTCACGATCGATCATGGCTATTATACCCCGGGTTCAGAATGAGGTTGTCGATGAGACGCACTTTTTCAAGATACACGGCAATTGCTAGAATCGCAGGTCGATCAACAATCGGCATCGGCTGAAGATCATCAAAAGACCGGATGTCGATATACTGTATCTGGAATTCGGGCATACCGGCGATCGAATTCCGGACGATAGCGATCAATTCGGAGGAATCGTTCAGATCGTTCCGGATGAATGCGGTTTGCGCCCTCAAGAGAGCACGGTGGAGTTCGGGAGCGATCCTGCGCCCTTTATCGGATAGATAGACATTTCGCGAACTCATGGCCAATCCATCGGGTTCACGAACAATCGGAACGACCTCGATCCGAACTGGTATGTCGAGTTCTCGAGTCATCTTTCGGATGATAACAACCTGCTGGGCATCTTTTTGACCGAAGAAGGCGACATCGGGTTGAACGATGTTGAACAGCTTTGCTACGATTGTGGCGACTCCATCAAAATGACCGGGTCGGAACTGGCCACACAGAACATCCGAAGTTCTCCGAACCTGAACAAATGTGCTGTGGTCTTCTGTATACATCTGCGAAGAATCAGGCATAAAAATCACATCTGTTCCATGTCGCGCGCAGATTTCGAGATCACGTGCCTCATCTCTTGGATAACGATCGAAATCCTCGCCGGGACCGAATTGCGTCGGATTGACGTAGATACTGACAACCGTGTATTTCGACTGTTCACGACATCGATCGATCAGTGTTGAATGGCCAGTATGTAGATACCCCATGGTCGGAACAAATCCAACCGTGACATCCGGTCTGCTTATACGGAGGGAGCGGAAAAAACCGATCGCTTCGTCTTTTGTTCGAATAATGTCCATGCCGGGTTACTCCTCGTAGCAGTATTCCGATGAGGGATACCGGCCTTCCCGAACATCGTCACGATAAGCTTGCACGGCTTCTTTTACTAAATCATGGAGCTGTGCATAGCTCTTGACGAATTTCGGTTTGAAGTCGGGATCGAGACCGAGCAGATCGGTCAGAACAAGTACCTGTCCGTCACAAGACGGGCCAGCTCCGATTCCGATGGTCGGGATCGAAATGGATTTTGTGATCAGCTCGGCGAGAGACGGGGGGACTCCTTCGATGACAAGCGCGAATGCACCGGCTTGTTCAATTTCCTGAGCGTCCCGAACGATTCTGTCTCGAGCGGATTCACCTCTTCCTTGGACGCGATACCCACCGAAAACATGTATGCTCTGGGGGGTCAGGCCGACATGGCCCATGACTGGAATACCAGCATGAACGAGCGCTGAAATACGGTCGAGATACGCAGCGCCCTCGATTTTAACTCCATGTGCTCCTGCTTGAATAAAGGCGATCGCATTCCGAATGGTTTCCTCTAAGGACACATGATAACTGCCGAAGGGCATATCTCCAATGATAACAGCATGATTGACTCCGCGCGAGACTGCTGCGGTGTGAAGCAGCATCGATTGCATCGTGACCTGGAGCGTTGAGGGCAGTCCCAGTGTTGCCGGACCAACACTGTCTCCAACGAGAATCACATCGATATCGCACGCATCAAGGATTCTTGAGAAAATGCAGTCGTAGGCAGTCAGCATGACGATTTTCCTTTTGCCCTTTCGCTGCATGATTTCCGGAACGGTGATCGGTTTGGTTTTCATCTGGTCAAAGCCTCCTCAGGTTCTGGAAAGCATCTGCTCACACGCAATGGATCTCGTAGATTTCTGAATAACATCTCGATCGGTGTCTGGTATACCGGATGCTTGACTCCCTGGGCGATCTCAACTAGCGGCTCTAAAACAAACCGTCGCTCATGCATCCGAGGATGCGGGATTTCGAGAGCTTTTGAGATGAGGATCAAATCATCGTACAACAGAATATCGATGTCGATGGTTCTTGGTCCCCATCGGATTATTCGCGATCGGCCCTGGTGATTCTCGATCGATTGACAAACCAGAAGGAGATCACCAGGAGTCAAGGCAGTATCGATTCGAACGGTCGCATTCGTGAACCAGGGTTGCTCTGAAAACCCAGACGGTTCGGTCCAGAAAAAGTCGGAATGCGCGATGAGATCGATATCTGGATGCCGTTGGAGCTGTCTGATTGCATGTTCGCAATGATGACGCGTGTCTCCAAGATTCGATCCGAGACCAAGATACACGGAACTCATAACGATAAACCCCCGGTCAAACCATACCACCAAGACAATTCCGAAAGCTACATGCTAAAACCCCCAAATTGAAACCATGCGGTATCGTGTAGGAATATCCCGAAACAATTGTCAGATCGGGATGATCGACATCTGTACTTGATTTTGCGGAACACAAGGGACGGATTGAACGGATTCCGCCCGTGTGTTAACGTGCAACCCTCAGTGTCTGAAGTGTGATCATGAATGAAAAGGGGCTCACGGTTCGATTGGCGTTTCATCTGAAAACTATCGCTTGGGAGGGGAACATGAAGAAAGCAGTGCTTGGAGTCATCGGTGGAAGCGGATTGTATGACATTCCGGGTGTCAACTTGCTCGCGAAGGAAAAAGTAACGACACCCTTCGGAGATCCATCCGATGAGATTTCAGTGTTCGATATACAGGGGAAACCCGTTGCATTTCTCCCACGGCATGGAGTCGGACATCGGATCAATCCGACATTTGTGAATTCTCGTGCCAATATCTTTGCTCTGAAAAAGCTGGGGGTTCAGAAAATCATTTCAGTCAGCGCGGTCGGAAGTCTGCGTGAATCGATTCATCCTCGAGACTTTGTCATTCCCGATCAGATCATCGATCGCACGAAATGCAGAGTGAACAGCTTTTTTGAGCCGTATGCCATCCATACGCTCTTCGCTCATCCGTTCTGTGCTTCATTGAGTCATCTCCTCGGGCAACATGCGCGTTTGACCGGAGCGACAGTACATGATGGCGGTACGTATGTCTGCATGGAAGGTCCGTTGTTCTCGACGAAGGCCGAGAGTGAAATGCATCGTGGATGGGGAGCATCAATCATCGGGATGACCGCTCTTCCTGAGGCCAAGCTGGCTCGTGAGGCCGAGATGTGCTACTCGACAATAGCACTCGTGACGGATTACGATGTGTGGAAAGAAGATGAAATCGTGTCTATCAATGCGATCCTGGAGAACATCAAGGCTAATACGGATCGAGTCAAACGCTTGATTCTCAGTATCGTGTCTCAGATTGACTTCGATCGGGAATGTGAATGTCACCAGGCGTTGAAATTTGCGTTCATCACCGATCCATCCCTGATTCCGGTTGAAGTTCGGAGGGATTGGAAGCCCTTGCTCGAGAAATACGTGTCATTCGAGTAACTCACGACTTTTGCGATGGATCAGCCTCGATAGAAGCGCGAGTCCTTGCTCGGATTATTGAGCAAACTCATTTTTACCCTGCGTGAATGCGATCTGGCTTTTCGGCAGAGCGATTTCGCCAAACTGTTCTTCGTATTTCTGTATATTCTGATTCAAGGCCAGGAGGAGTTGCTTCGCTGTTTTCGGAGTCATTACGACCCTAGAACCGATTCGCACGGTTTCACGGTTGGGTTGGATCAGGCCAAAGTCCACGAGAAACTCACTATCCGAGTGAATAACCATGGCAAGATTAGCGTACACACCGCTTTCTACATCTGCTTCCATGACAACTTTAAGGTTTTTAACTTTGGTATTTGTATTCATTGCTGGTCTCCTGGATCCGATTTCCAGATCCTCAAAGGCGGGATCGAAACAGCCGGTTCGTGTACCGTTTCAATCGCGCAATCGATTTCGCTTGCCACATCGCGAAGCGAAACTCCATTTCACTTCTTCCAGAAGGCAAATAGATCAACTGTCCGGGTAAACGATACTCACTCCAGTCACGGACTAAAAATCGTCCTTCCCTGAGAGCTGCTTCGTGGAGAAGTGTTCCGGGTATCGGCGCGCATGGTTCGAGCCGGATTTCCGTAGCATTCAACGAGAGTGCATACCGGATCGTTTCGTTAAACTCTCTGACGGTTTCTGTCGGCAATCCCATCGAAAATGCCACTACTGTGTTAACTCCAGCTCGGGACATTTGTGAAATCAGCTTTCGAGAGTGCTCCAGATCCTCACGTGTTCCTAGAATTTCCTGCAATCGGGGGACTCCACTGCCCAAACCGAACAGTATTGACTTGCATCCATGCCGAACCATGGTTCGCGCGAGTGATTCAGTGATTTCCGTGATCCTGGCTGTGCAGCTCCAGCGGATGTTCATGCGGGCGAGTTCTTCGCCGAGCGCTAAAACATGATCAGCATCCATCGTGAAATTTTCATCGTAAAATTCGATCTGGGTGATCCCGAACTCATTTTTCAGATAGCCGATTTCTTCCATCGTTCGGTCGATTGAGTGGAAACGAATCGAGACACCGGCTCGAAACTTAAGCGGACAGTGACTGCAGTGATGAGGGCACCCCCGATGCGTCAGGATGTGACCGACAGGTGATCGATCAGTATAGAATAACTCATAAGGAATCATGGGAATATCATCGAGATTTTCGACCAGTCTTCCTCCGAGGTTGCGTTCTGGCTGGCCCTGAACACCTTTTTGTATGATTCCCGGCACATGATCCATGGACTCAATACCGGAATCAAGGATCCGATCAAATATCCATTCTCCTTCTCCGGGAACGATAAGATCGACATTCGGATTTCGTAACATCTCGCCTGGTGCGTTCGATGCTTGTACTCCTCCCAGAATGATTTTGGACGAGTTGCTTTTTTGCTTAATGGTGAGAGAGATTTGCGAGATTTGCTCGGAGTTGTTGATAAAAGTTTGAATGCCGACAATATCCGGAGTTTGGGTGGCGAGATAGGAATCAATCATATTCGAGTAGAACTGACCGAACGCGACTGCCACGTCATGCCCTTTGGCTTTTGCCACAGCGGCTATGTAAGCGATGCCGATAGGAAAATGATTCGAGGGCGCGGGGATTGATCCGGGTGGTGACGGATCGATCAGAAGAATTTTCATCTGAAGAGATCCTCGATTCGATCGGGGATCGGAGTTTCATGCGGTTGATCGATATGAAAACGGCACCAGAGTTCGAAAACGGCCAGCATCCAGACTTTGAACGGATGGCGTTCCTGACCCGTCTCAAAATAGTCAGACCGGATCTGTGCGATGGCATCGGGATTGAATATCTTACGCCGAATTATCGAGTCTCGTGATAGCGCATTGTCGATGATATCCCGAAGATCCCTTCTGGCCCATAAATCCATCGGTACAATAAAGCTCATCTTTTTACGGGTCTGAGTTTCAGTTGGAATCACGTCCTCGAGAGCTTTGAACATAAGATATCGTAAAGTCCCATTTTTCATCTTCAATGACCCTGGAACACTCATTAAAACATCGAGAACGCGATGATCGAGGAGGGGGCTGCGTGCTTCGAGTCCATTAGCGTGACACATACTGTCGAGATCCCGAACCTGGAGATTCGTGACTTCGTTCTGGAGCAGAAGGGCAAAGTAGCGATTGATGTCATCGAGACGATCATGGTCAGAATCATACATCGCAACGATTGCATCAGGGTTGGATCGAGCTCCCAATAAAGATTCGAACTCGGGTGTGAACAGCTTCGTGCGGTCATGACTCTTGAAGACGAATTTCAGATGATGATACTGTGCCCGAAAACTGGCTGCGACCTCATGCATCATTCGGAGTCGTCTTCTCGCTGATCGATTCGGAATGATCGGTGTCAAGTAATGCAACAAATCTCGGACGAGAACCGGAACACGATTCCATTTGGCAATTCGTTCAGCGAGCAACTCTCGCTGGAGATACCAGTGGCTGCCGATAAAAACTTCGTCGCCACCCGTTCCGGTCAGGACTGTATCGAAATCAGAGGGGACGCGTTGTGATACTAAAAAACTATTGATTGCATCACCCGAAGGTTGATCCATGCGTGCGATGATAGTGGGCAATAACCGGCGCACGTCCGCAGGCTGTATACAAATCTCATGGTGAACGGTTCCGTATAACTCGCTGATTCTGCGGGCATGCGAGAATTCGTTATAATGATCATATCCACTACCTTCGCCCGAATAACCGATCGTGAAGGTGTTCATCGGCGTCATGCCGGATTTGGCCGCGAGTCCGACAACGGCAGTTGTATCGGTTCCTCCGCTGAGAAAAAAACAAGTTTTTCCAGGGTCGCAGTGCCGCGTTGCATCCGACACCGATTTCTCCAGAGCTTCTCGCAACGTTTTCGCCGCCTCTTCCTCATTCACGGCTTCGATATCTTTCGCACACCACTTCGGATTCCAGTATCGTTGCACTGTCACTGTCGAGCCGGTGAACGTCAGGAAATGTCCTGGTCGCAGTGCGTGAATTCCATGATAGATAGTATTCGGATCAGGAACGGCGATCAGTGAGAAGAAGAGTGAGATCGCATCCGGATTGATCTCTGTAACCAGATGCGAACCAGCCAAAACCGCTTTCGGGGTGGAGGCAAAGACAAAAGTCGAACCGAAGTGAGTGAAGTAGAGAGGCCGGGATCCGACGTGATCGCGAATGAGAATGAGCTGCTTCATGGATTCGTTGTACGCTGCGATTGAAAAGCTGCCGTTGAGTGAATCCAGTGCGCGCGTGGTGGTGATTGTCATGGGATTCGTCAGAGTTCGCAGGGTATGCAATGAATGCTCTCCATGTGAATCGCCGATGTATCCGTCGAGCACGGCAGGGATTGATGAGCGATCCGTATCCGATGCGAACTTCATGAGGTATGGGTTCGATTCAGCAATGAAACCAGATTCGAATGTCAGACAATGAGTAAGAGGTTTTTGGGATCGAAATCCGAGCATCAGACTCATCGTTTCGATATCGGTTTCTGTATATTGACCCCAGATTCCAAATATTGAACTCACAAATCACCTTTTCAACATGTAATCCTTCAGGATGTAAAGGAGAGCGATGACACCGAGGGCGAGACCTCCGAGAGTCAGGCTGATGGGCCAGACATCGACAATAAACCGATATTTTAAATAAAGAATGATGGGGAGGATGATTCCAAGAATTCCAGCGAAGGGGATGAAAATAAGCAACCAATCGAGGGACTCATTAATAATACGAAATCGGTAGGCTTGCAGGTAAGTCTTAAAGATTGAGTCACGGATGGATGTGATAACGCGTGAGGGGTTCAACTGGAATTCGTCATGATGCTTCCGAAGCAGGTGATAGACCTCCCGGATAATCTCCACTGGAAGATCCCGAAACGCCTTGGGTAAACTCATATCTTGGCGCGTGGCGATCTGTGACAAGAAGCGATGTGCTTCATATGTCGAACTCGGCTTTATAACATCATAGAAATTGGTGACGATCTGAAAACACTTGTCAAAAGCTCCTGGAAACAAGCGGTCTAAGGTTCTGATGTTGAAAAGGAAAGCTATTCGATGGCAAACATAAGCGGAAAACAAAGTGAAACCGATGAAGAAAACCGATATTTTCAGAAAAACGAGGATTTCATGAAGCATAACCGGCGATTCCCAAAACAATGCCCCGGAAACCCGGGGCATCGGTCGATACGTGTCTGGTGAGCAGATTAAGAAGGTCGGATCACAAGCTTCGACTGACCGATCATAACCTCGTCATTGGGTCTGAGATATGACCGGGTGATCCGGATACCGTTGACGGACGTGCCGTTGGAACTCTCGAGATCAACGACAACATATCGGTCATTTTCATTCGTGATCTGTGCATGATGGCGGGAAACGCTCGTATCCGTTGCGAGTTGGATATCATTGTTCGGACCCCGGCCGATTGTAATCCGTTCCTTGTCCATGGGGTAGGATTCTCCGGCAAAATCGCCTTCAATGACATCCAATACCGGTGTGGAAGTCCAGATGTAATCCTCTCCTGCACTTTCGGCTTCTGATGAGGCAAATTCCTTCGCTGCTTCCTGAGCAACACCCAGAGTTTCGTCCATCGGAGTATCTTCATACAGCTTCGGAGACGATTCAGCCGTGTACTCATACTCCTCGTTCATCTCGTCGTACTCTTCCGGGGCTGCTTGCGCGACTTCAGTCATGATCGGATCCGATGTACTGAAGCTCGTATCAATTGCCTCTTCGGTTTCGGCTGCAGTTGATTCAAATGCCGTCAGTGGATCTTGCTGATATGAATCGTCGATGACATCGGCTGCATATCCCTGCGGTTCCTGTTGCGCTTCTTCAACTACGTCGCTGTCAGGTTCTTCAATCGGTTCCTCATCGACCGGTTCACCTGCGATGATTCTGAGCTTTTTCTGATAAGCTTGAATCGCTGTGTTTCGATCAGAGATTTGCGATTGCAGATCGTCCATCTCGGTTTTGAATTCATTTTGTTTGGGTTCATAAGCATCCGGATCGAATTCTCCAGCCAGGAATCGAAGTTCGAGTTCCTCGAGTTCTTCCTCACGAGCCTCAAAACGTTCAGTCAGTTCCGCGATGGCAATAGTCAGCTTTTCGATTTCGGAATCTATCTTTTCCTTGAAAGGACTCAATTGATCAAATAGCACATTCAGATTTTTCTCGTAATCCGAACGAACCTTCTCATAGATTTTCGGTCGAACTTTGTCCTTGTTTTCATCCACCAGTGCAAGCCGCTCTCTCAATGAAACAATCTCGGCCTGCAGTTTGTCCACATCCTGCATGAAATCTGCCAGGTTGCTGTGTATCTGATTCATGGTGATCTCCTTTTGGAAAAGTCCGCTGACCTATAAAAAACCACTATATGTAAAGCATAAGTGTGGCCTGCATGTCAAGAGTTCACACGTTCAGATTTCAGTCGCGGGTCAGTCGCTGAATCGTGCTGATCAATGCCTGAGTATCTCCGGATTTCAACAAATACTCATCCGCGGCCCAGGACGAAAAGTCATACTGGTAGATGTCATACGCAGTAACGATCACAACTGGAATCCGAACGCCTACGCTTCGCAATTCCATCAGAAATGCTATGCCATCCGTGTTATCATCCATGCGGATATCCAGGGTAATGAGGTCCGGGGTTTCAACTTCGAGAAGCCGACGGGCTTCGGAAGGATTTGATGCCGTGATGACCCTGAATCCAGCCGCTTCAACCTCGGATTGGTAAAGTAGCCGGATAGCAGGTTCATCGTCGATTATTAAAACGGTTTTCATCTCTTATTCCTCCCGCTCCTGGCCTTCTGGAAATGAAATCACAAATCTCAACCCACCCGTATCCGGAAGTAATGGTGTGATTTGAGCATTGAAACTATTAATGATTCTCTTGGTAAGGAACAAACCGAGTCCAGTGCCATCCGATTTGGTCGTGTAGAATGGCTTGAAGATTTCCGTCAAACGTGACGGATCAACACCGGGACCGGCATCACTGATGGATAAATGGATCGATTCCGGATCAATCTGAGTTCTGAACTCGATCATGCCTCCATTCGGTTGAGCCTGGATGGAATTCGAGACAATGTTATGCAGGGCTTGCCTCAGAAGCACCGGATCAGCATAGATCATCGCGGTGTGTTCGGTATAATGGCAACGCACTTCGATCCCTCGTTCTTCGGTGCTAAATGAAAGTAAGGAAATCACTTCATTTACCAATGCATGCAGATCACATAGAGATGGTTGCGAGTGTGGCAGCTTGGTTGTCTTGAGGACATCCGATAGAATGCGTTCCATTCGAAGCGTCTCGGTCCGGATTATCCCGGCGTACGTGTGTTCAGGTGCTCCTTCCTTAAGAATACCGAGCAGTTTCCCGGCAAATCCACCAGCAGCGACGAGAGGATTGCGGATTTCATGAGCGAGATACAGGGCGAGTTCGCCGACTGCGGAGGCTTTTTCTGCTTTGATCAAAGCTTCTCGTGTGTGCCTGAGTTCCTTGTTGAGTCGTACGATACGTTCATAGTTGTTTGAACTATCGATGGACGCAGAGGCAAGGTTGGAGATCATCCAGAGAAACTGTAGATCTTCTGGTGAAATACGTTTCTGGTTGAACCGGTTGTCGACTGCAATGAGTCCGATAGCCCGATCTGCGAGGATGAGCGGAACAGTGGCAAAACTGTCGGATTCGAGGATGAATCGGTCATTTTCGGAAACAGTGGATCCTGATTCACTTCTCTCGATCAGAAACGCACGCTTCTCGACAACAGTCCGCATCATAATCCCCGGATCGTCCGATGAGATCCGATGAATCAACAACTGACTATTTAAAGCTTCATCTGGCATACGATGTGTCTTGACGATTTCACGGAGGATCTCATAACCAGGTGTATGGGCACGCTGCATTCGATCCCACGTCGATCTCGCTTCCGAAACGCTCGATGGTCCTACCCCCATTCGGCCTTTAAGCGCACCATCCGAAGGATCCAGCAGATACAATACAGCTCGATTGAATCCGAGTCCTTCTCCCAAAGTCGTTGCCGTCAGGATTACATGGAGTCGCACATCGATATCCTGGGATCGAACTAGTGCATTCGATGCCTCATATAAGATATACAATCGACTCATTAGGTAATCGCGAGTTTGAACGTCATGTCTTAATCTGCTGATACTCGAGGCTGCATGGAAAATCCCGGTCCCGATTAAACCAAGATTCTTCAGAAGAGAATGTGTCTCCGGGGAATATCCATCATCTGAATCGGTTCGTCGGGCGAACGCGATCGCGCCTTCCAAGTAATGACCCCTAAAGAACGGTTCACAGATGAGCCGATATGTCCCATGACGGAACTCAAATGGATAGATAGCTGATGATCGGATGTGCCGAGCAATGTAAGGTTCAATATCAAGAACCTCGTCGCGGCTAAACCCGGAATATGCAGCTAGGCGAGGGATTTGACTATCGTCGCTATGGGCGAGCAACATAATACCGTCATTCGAGATCAGGTTCGAGACCACACTTAGAAAACGTGCTGGTAAATCCGGTGATTCCCAAGACATGTAATCCTGGCCGATCGCAAGCAGGTCGAGGATCTTATGCAGGAACTTCTCGCCGGAATCGTTCATGGGCGGAAACGCACCTCGCGCAGAAACCGCGCGGATTCTTCCGGCGGAGTCGGATTGATGTAAAACCCCGTCCCCCATTCAAAACCGGCAACGCGAGTCGATTTCGGCATAATCTCGATATGCCAATGATATGATTCACGTTCCTTGAAATGGAAAGGAGAGTTATGAATCAGGAAATTGTAGGGTGGGCATTCCAGGACTATGTTAAGGCGCTTGAGAGTGGAGGAGAGGATGTAGGCAAGATCGTTGAACATCTGTTCGGAGGACTCTTCGAAGTAACAGGAGTGCGTCAAAGGAAGAATCCAGGTTTCGAAAGGGAATCGCGGGGCATAGGGCGCAAGAGAGACGAAGTGGTCCGTTGCTTCGATGACTCGGAGACGATCTTCCTGCTCCTGCTCAAGAATATCACAGAAAATACATCGCTCCTTCAGTCTATGATAGGTTCGGGCTCCTTCGATTTCTTCCGCAACCCTCTTCGGAACGATAGGCATAGCGATGAGCTGAGAATGCGTATGGGAAAGAGAAGCGCCGGCAGCACGGCCATGATTTTTAAAGACCATCACATATTTGAATCTGATATCGTTTTGAAGATCCAGAATTCGGGCCTTGAAAGCATGAAGAACATCGACCAGGTGCGATTGACGCAGGTCGGCCAATACCGCGTTGTGATCGGGTGATTCGATGATCACCTCATGCGCTCCAATACCATTCATCTTGTCATACAAACCGTCCGCACGCCGATGCAATGGTCCTTCGATCTGCAAAGCAGGAAATTTGTTCGGAACGACACGAACGCTCCAATCACTGGAATTCGAAGGTGACCCGGGAGGCCGGATGGCGAAAATCTCATCCGGCGTCGTCGATTCATTCCCGGCGCAAAACGGACAGAAACGGGATACCGATTCGGGTTCCATCATCTCGAAGTCAGTCGGTCGTTTTCCCCTTTCCGTTGATATGATCACCCAACGGCCGATGATTGGATCCCGGCGAAGTTCAAGCATACCTGAGTCCTTGTTGAATCAGTGTTTCGAGGTCACTCCAGAGCAGACGGATCATTCCTGGAATCAAGTTCGGCATCATCACGGGATTTGCGGGATTCGTAATAATTGATCCGTCGATTGGCTCGGGGTGTCATTTCGGGTGTCGGTGTGGTCAACAACGGATCTGCGGTCGGGATCGGTGTCGGCGGAAGGGCGTATCCTCTCGGCCTAGTATCCTCGTTACCCGTTCCGTCGTCTGAACTGATGAAATGAAAAAGGACGGCGGCAACTAAAGCGAGACTCAGAAGGATCAATGGCATCGTTACCATGATAAACCGACCAGTAATCTTGGATTTCCACGCCCGCTGAATAAACTCGATGTCCTGATCGGTGTAGTAACGCTTGCCGTCTTCACCAATCCGACCCTTCGGAAGAAGCTCATCCGACACCATAGCGCTGAATTTGGCAGTCGATATCCCCAGGATACGCGCAACCTCCATTGGTGTATAGCGGCGTTTTCTCTGGTTCATCGCACATTGCCTCCCTGGCAAACTCCCGGTTCACGCTAAATATATCGTTTTTTTTTTATCGAGGCAATTGAATTGCAGCCGAGGAATACTCGAGCTTTCGAATTGACCGTTCCGGAACCGGAAAAAACGGCGGCGGATTGAAGCGAATCGTCGAATCGTACTTGTAGATTCGAGAGGTGACGGATGATCCATCCAGATCGGGTCGCAGACCGAATGCATACGCTCGACCAATGTCGCTCGTGATGATCGGTCCGACAAACTGCAAATACCAGACTCTTTGGTTTCGAATGTCCAGTTCATTCCATCCATTGAGTTCAATGAAGGCGGGATCCGCGGGATCCGATGATGAAAGCCGTCCGTCACCATTGATGTCAAAGGGAATCGCCGCATTCGTTGTGATCATATCAACCTTGAGTGGATCCGTCGGGGGGATTGAGGCTGGATTCATATCCCAGAACTCCGGAATTGCGGTCACCGTGTTACCATTCACTAGGAAGAATTTGTGAGAATCGTCATCATCGAGTGACATAGTCGTGTTGTCGTGATCTTCAATTCGCCAGTTTCCCTTTATAGCGACGAGAGCGGATTCAATCCGCATCACACGCGGGCAATTCCTACTGATAATAATATCTCCATCCGAGTTATCTCTTTTCATCGAAATCAAAGCCAGATGGACCGGTAACTGGGTGTCCGCCATGTTGTTTGAATCGGTCAGTTCCGTTGTGCCCATGATGATTTCACGTTCGATGTAGATGTCGCCATCGACAACGAATGTGAGCGACCGTCCCCGAAGTTTACCCCAGATGTGAAGGTCGCCATCGACGATCACCAGACCGTTGAATCGTCTCCCGGCTGGGGTGTACCGGGTTATACTGGTTGAATTGGGAAAGGATGTGTAGGGCATCGAGATTGACGGGTCAGGGTGTAGCCATTCGCTCTGCGACATTAGGTTATCAGGTCCGTGATAGTAAGCGACATCATCGGTTCCGGGTCCCGTATTCTCCGACAACTCCAATCCAAATTCGGTGACATCCATTTCGTTCTCATAATTGTAGGGTCCCAGGAAAACATACGCGGCTCCCGATGGAGGAGAGAGTTTCCATGCCGTGTAATCATTGTAATCATAGTAACTCCACAGATTTTCACGGATCGGGAGTGATTGCATTTCCGCGCGTGTGTACAGCTTCGCATTCGCAAGGAATTCAGCGTGTTCGAGGCCATTGAGGATTCCATCACCTAAATTTCCCCGCGCAACGATTACGTCATCGTAAAATTTGGCTTTGTCGGACGTGCTCGATGGATTCACATCCTCGATCGTCATCGCATCCTCACAATAAATCCGACCTGAATACGTTGCACTTGTGTTAATTGTCAGCGAGTTCGTTATGAAGCGAGAGTAATCCAGAAAACTCTCAGGTGAAAACAGAAGCTGGCGGGATTCCGTTGCATTCTCGACATTTCCAACCGACGTCACCGTATACATCTGATCAACCCTGAGTGCTTGCCGGCGCCCGAGAAGTTGCAGAGCGTTGTTGAGGATTTGATCCGTATAGATGTTCGGATTATTTGTGAGAACAAGCGTCTCGTAAGTCAAAGAACTCGAACCATCGCACGGCCACTCCGGATACCAGCAATCCGGATCAATAGTCTCCATATAGTTGGTTCTCATCCGGTAACTCAACGATACCGGAAGATTGAATCCGCGACTGATCGAAATGTTGATGCCAGCTCCACCGGCAGGAATACCTTGTACTGTCAGGGCGAAGATCTGCTGCGTATCAAAACGATTCGGATCTATCCCTGAAAAGCTCGCGTCGGAGGGCGATTCCCATATTTTTGCTGGATCATTCGCGAAATTCAAAAGGGCATATGCATGAGGACGACTATTCCAATTCGAATCGGCTATCACCTGATATGTTTCGACACCATTGGTGTAATACAACCGAACTTCCACCGAACCCTGACCGCTGACATCCAGGTTCTCGATATCGACCAGGTAATATTTGGCATAGCCGGCTCCCGGACCGTTGAATGACAAATAGTTGCGTCCTCCAAGTGATTGACCTGGTACGGATACGATGTCAGGATAACAGTTATCCGTGATGTGATAACTGTTATTTGGCCCATCGTTGTTTGGATAAAGGACAATACGGTTCCCGAACCAATCCACCGGTTCAAAGCGGGAATCAATGGTCGGCATATCGGTTGTTAAAGGAACTAGAGCAAACTGCAGGAGATACTCGTGATCGGAAAATGGATTCATGACATTTCGCGCTGTCCAGTTGAAGGTCAGGTCCGATGTCATCGCGGACAGATCGTTGTCTTTTGATATCGTATAGTCGTTGATCACCTCATTGTTCTCGCGAATTCTGATTGAACAGGCCGAGAACGGTATCAGGTTGTAGATATCATTGACGGTGCCGGCAGAGGAATAGACGATCGCTGCGGGATCTGGCAGTGACGGTTGCAGTCTGAACTCGAACTCCACCTCTTCCGCCTCAGCGTAATCGATTGCGTACGTGTATGAACCAAATCCCTGCTTCCCGTCCCTCGTTTCATCTTTGCGTCCGACCGTCACAGCCGAGGGAATCGTGAATGGAAAATCATCCTTATCGACAATACCGTTTCCGTTCTTGTCGAGTATAAGATCAGCGCTGAGAAGAGTAACTGTTGCAGCCTCAAGACCAGCATCTGCGATGTATCCGGATGCAAGCTGAGTATATCGGGAATCTGCAGACTGCGATTGTTTTGCGGCATAGATGAACATTCCGGTGCTCATGGTCGTCAGCAACATGATAAACAACAATATCAATACCAAGGCACTTCCGTGAGCGTCTGTGCGGATTGGCTGGGTTCGAGTTTCAGGATTCATTGATTCATCCTCCCCATTCGAAACACACGATCCATTCGTTCATCCCTTGTGACGTTTATTAAGGGAATTTCACACGAAAATCAATCGAATCAGTACCCTCTTTTCATCCAAGGTGGACTCAACATCTCTGCTACAGAGCAATTCCTGTGCCATGGATATGGTCTCTTCGGTTGTGCTCAGAAACGCACTGATCCAAACAAAACTCGCGCACAGGCATCATCCATGTGAGTATCGATCCGGCTCACTGTTACAAATATCAACAGAGTATGGCATGCACACCTCATCTCAATCGATTTCCAGAAATGACTCCTCGCGACTGGTACTCCTCACCGGAGAACGGTCTGAGATGACCGGTCTGCCCGAATCTGCATCGATCGATCGGAGCCACATCTCGAAAATCGGATCTTTGAGTCGATAGGTTCGAGTGGTCTGAGTGACCATTCCAATCGCCAATAACTCGTTCAGATACTCTTTCGTTGCCTGCACCGAGCCCCCGATCTCGCGAGCAATCTCCGTCAGACGACAATCGCCCTTGCGTGCGATGGCGACCATAACGGCTTTGAGTGAGCTGTATCCACGCGCAAGAAGGAGCGCGCGATCCCATCGATGCCGGCAGATATCACGACAATTTCGAGCCAGGCGATCCCGAATTATGCAGCAACTCCGGTCATCCCAGGTGTCGATCGACCGATACTGCTGATTGAACGCTTCGCCGTACTCAAGAAATCCATTGCAGGTTTCCAAAAAGCGAGCGGCTGCGACATTCGAGATGTCGTATCCGCGGTAGTCAGCGAAAAGTTTACATTCGTCGATCCCGATCGGTTCCAGATCGATGCGCTTTTCAGCATCGAGTTCCTGCGGGATCAAAGCTTGAGTTTGCCAGAGAAGGAACATCGTCACATTCCAGTAACTGACCAGCGATTCAAGAAAGGTCCAGATGTGCCGAGTTCTCCTGAATCGTTTCAATGTTAGTAGCTCTTCGGCATGATCGATCAATAGGATGGCATCGTTCAGAGCTCCAAATCGTTCCGGGTCGGATCTCTGGTCGAAATAATCAACGGAATCTCCCTGAAGCACTGAAAAGAACATGTGAGGAGTCATCCCGAGCAGTTGTGCATCGATCACAAAAAAACGCTTACCGACGGTTTGGCTTTCCTCGGTCAGTCTCGCAACCAGCAACTCATGCACTCCGTCCGATGTCCCACACGCACATATAATGCGCGGCCTGAGGGGTAACAGAGGTGTCGTTAAGGAATCAGAGGACATTATCAGCTGTGATCCTGTCGCATTATCCGAAGCATGTCGCGGACGGCTGTTTCCATGCCGGTCCAGATACTGCGCGCGATAATCGAATGACCGATGGATAATTCGTCGATGTCAGCTATCCGGCTCACAGCTCGAACATTACGATAGGTCAATCCGTGTCCCGCTCTCACTTTCAAACCCAGTTTCCTTGCCAGCAGAGCTCCGGATCGGAGCCGTTCCCTTTCCTCGGTAATCAACTCCTCGGAATTGGCCTCTGCAAATCGACCGGTGTGTAGTTCGATTCCGTGTGCTCCCAACTCCCTCGCAAGACGGATGGACGTTTCATCGGGATTGATGAACACACTTACTTCCCGAATTCCGCTTTTTAGATGACTGATGTATCGATTCAGGTGATCCGTCTGAGAAGACAAGTCGAGACCTCCTTCCGTGGTAATCTCGGAGGCCGATTCCGGGACCAGTGTGA
>CAYYMM010000097.1:0-17856 GCA_964472395.1 uncultured bacterium
GATCGACGGGTACCGGTCATCGACTGCATCCACATCGGTTCCCAGGATGGCCATCGGCGTCACCCAATCCACCGCGCTGAGAGGAGGAGGCGTGTCGAGCGCTTCGCGAACGGTATAGGAGTAATAAATGCCGCCGGGCCGATTTGATGCCGCTCCGGCTGGGTTTCCTGGTGTCGCAACCGATGCCTGACTGTGGAACACGACGTGAAATCGACCATCGGCATCACGTACCATCCGACGGCCACCGTTGAACGCAGTGGCATCCCATTCCGATGACCAGCCACGTGCCGATTCAAGCACAGATCGGGATACTTCCTGGAATGTTGCATCTTCCCAATACGATTTGTTAGTTCCTAATAGTGTGTATACCCGCAGACTGACATGCGCATTGGTGGCGTTCAACGGAGCCCAGCATGGACCTGTCGTCAGTTTTTCCCAACCACCAGCAATCATGTTGTAACGGAAGTAGGCCGGAATCAACGCGGTCGATCCATTGTAATACTGCAGACGAATCGCTACGGTCAGCGCAGTCGGCGCTTTCACCCATACGGCGAACTCATAACTGCTTCCAGGTGTCACCGTCACTGCTTCATAAATCCCCTGATTTGAAGACCCAGATCGGGCGAGGCTGACACTGTACTGCCCCGAGCGGACATTCGTCGTTTCTAGTGCGACATTCACAGCACCATCTGTCGTCCAACCGGTTGGAAGCGTTGCAGGTGTCGGCCAAACCTCGAAGTCGCCGTTGAACAGCAGTTCTCCGGCTCCGAGGGCCAGACCCGGCCACATCCAGAGCGTCACTAACCACAACCAGATACAGTGTTTCATACTCAAACTCCTTTAAAAAAAGTGAGCGCAGAACACCCACGGTAAGGTTTTCATCCCGGATGTTCCACGCATGAGATCCCTCTGACTATACCCTGTCCTGAGTTACTGAGGATCAACAATATGATATGTGAAGCAAAAAATCAAAAGGAGTCAATCCCGACGAAAATCTACCCTCGGAAAAACCGATAATGCGGTCTGCCTGAGATCGCCAGCATCTCTGAATCTCCGCGACTGTCTCCGTATGCATAAATCGTTTTATACGCTGACAGATCGATCCGCTCACGAATTCGTCGGACTTTCTCGGCACCATAGCAGTTCAATCCATCCAACCTGCCCGTGATTAAGCCATCTTCAATCTCCAGACGACTCGAAATCAACTCAATCGAATGGGTACTGCACCAAGGTTCCAGCCAGACATCAAGCGACGCTGAAACAAGCACAACCCTATGCGCCTGCTCCTGATGCCACAGCAGTCGCTCCATGGCACTGGGTTTCGTTCGCTCGGGCAGAATATCACGCGCGAAGGCTTCCCCCATTCTCCGAACATCTGCGATTGGCATTCTATGAAAAAATGCTTTTAGAAATCGCTGTTTGAGCTGGTCGTTCCGGATTCGACCGACTGCGTACTGAGCAATCCATGGAGAAAGCCGCGTCAGGACGGTCGCAACTTTGATATAGCCGAAACAATACAGCAGAAAGTCCAGAAAGGTGTCACGTCGAGTAATCGTGCCGTCGAAGTCAAACAATGCCAGAGTCATTCGATTGTTCCTCGTTTCCGAGCGTTTGCTTATCAGGAAACTCGTTCGATTTCAATGTTTCTCTGGGATTTGTTCTAGCCGACAATCACACGATCTCGTCCTTCGCGCTTACCCGTATACATCAAGGTATCGGCGCGTGCGACGAGAGATTCCCCGGTGTCGTCGATCCGAGCCACAGTAGCTCCAATCGTCACGGTCAGACGGACATTCTCTCCGTCGATGGGGACACGGGAGTTACGGATCAGCATCGCGAACCGTTCGGCAGTCGCCGTGATCGTCGTGATCGTCGGATGCAGCGTCACAATCAGAAATTCTTCACCGCCCCAACGTCCGACAACATCGAGGGGCCGGAGATTCGATACCAGTGTGCCGGCCACCATTCTGAGCGCTGCATCGCCATGCAAGTGTCCATATGTGTCATTGATCTGCTTGAATCGATCGATGTCGATGAAGATGACCCCGAATCCGGTTCCGAATCGCCTCAGCTCATCGAATTGTGTCGTGATCTGCTGCTCGAGAAACCCCCGATTCGGAATCCGCAGAAGCGGATCCAGATGTGCCGCCCGCTCCAGCGCTTCCATTCGATCCCTCTCAAACATCGCTTGAGATAGGTCCCGGAACAATTCCATTGCACCGATCGTTTCGCCTGCCATGTTACGCAGCGGAATCACGCGTACCTTCACCGGTAAGCGGTACCCTGTCTTGTGCATCGTGAATAACTCAGCTACAACCCGTTTCTCTTCACGGATCGAACGGGTGAGGGGACATCCGTAATCGCAAACCGATCGACCATCGCTATCGATGTGCATGATCATCGATCGACAACTGCCGATCGAAATGGCTTCTTCGGCTGAGTATCCGGTAATTCTTTCTGCCATCCGGTTCCAATGAACGATCCGTCCCGTCCGATCGACAATGTAAGCGCCTTCGTCGATCTCATCCCAGATCAACTCGCATGCCGATTTCAGAAGTTCCACATCTCGATCCATTGCCCTGGCCCTCATCATGACAAACGAATCGAATCCAAACCGTTGCTTCCCACCCCATTAATGGTCGCAGGAATCGGATCGACCTCGCGCGGGAACTGCATGTGCATGATCGTACGAACAACGAATGCCTGGGATGAGGGGTACCGTGCCAGTGCGCCGTTTGCGCGTACGATCCGGCGGATGCGGTCTTCATACCGGGATGTTCCGCGATGCCTGTCGAGTCGGTGCATGACCCAGATGGACACCGACTCAGCCGAGGGAATCGCGCCGTCATGCGAATCTCTGACCCGATATGGAACATCTGAGGCGTTGGCCGGCGAAAAAAACAGGCCGCCGGATTGCTGATCCCCGAACTTATCGAATAGTTCCCCGATGCAATCCTCGGCTCTGCCCAACCACTGCGGATCCCGGATCGTTTCATACAATTCCAGGAGCCCCCAGGCATGATAGGCGAGATCCGATGCCATAACGGCATGCATGGACTCACCGGCACACCATCGATGCACATGGCATCCGTCAGGCATGAGATACGACTCGAAGAACAATTCGAGACGCAATGCTTCCTGAATGAAACGTTGGTCTTCAAGATAACGCCCGGCCATGGCCAGCCCTGCAAGCATCAGTCCATTCCAATCAGCCAGTACTTTTTCATCGCGAAAAGGGGCGACACGGTGTCCACGAACAGATTTCAAAACACCGATCACTCGATCCCGATGCTTTTTATCAGAATCGTCATGGAATTCCTCCGATGCCGATCGGTCGGGATATCGCAAATGCAGAACATTCGCACACGGAATGTCCGGAAAATTCCCCATCTCCGTGACACCGAATCGTTCAATCGCCCATTGCACATCCTCTCGCGACACCAGAGCATTCTCGATTTCCGAACGAGTCCACACATAGAACTTTCCCTCAACGCCTTCGCTGTCAGCATCTTCAGCGGAAAAACACCCTCCCTGTTCGTGCCGCAGCCGTTCATTCACATACTCCAGAATCTCATGACACGTGCATAGGAACAACGGATCTCGTGTGTGCCGGTACGCTTGTGCGTAGGCCATCAGGCCAAGCGCTTGGTCATACAGCATCTTCTCGAAATGTGGCACTCGCCAGCTTCCATCGGTCGAGTATCGATGGAATCCATATCCGACCTGATCGTATATGCCTCCCATGCGAATGGCCCGGAGGGTTCGGATTACCATGTCGAGCGCATCGGTGTGCGGATGCAGCGCATGATAATCCAGCAGAAACAGCATTGAATGGAAAATGGGAAACTTCGGGGCGGATCCAAAACCTCCGTTTTGTGGATCGAACTGACCTCGAAACATGTTCATCGCGTGGGCGGACATGTCGGCCCAGCTGATCTCATCCCCGACTTCCCCGTGAAGATCGCTGATCGCCGCCCCAAAACGCTCGATCACCGCCACCAGCTCATCCCGATTTGTCCTCCAGATCGCTTCGATCCTGGGTATCAATTCGATCAACCCGGCTCGGTTCCATCGCGTCGTCTTCGGGATGTATGTTCCGGCAAAGAACGGACGGCGATCCGCATCAGTAAAAATGGTCAGAGGCCATCCTCCGGATCCGGTGTACACCTGGCAAGCCGTCATGTAAAACGCATCGATATCCGGTCGTTCTTCACGATCCACCTTGATGTTGATGAAAACACGATTCATCAAAGCCGCCACTTCGGGATCCTCGAATGATTCACGCTCCATGACGTGACACCAGTGACAAGTCGAATATCCGATGGACAGGAACACAGGCTTGTCTTCCCGACGGGCTCGCTCAAATGCATCGGCCGACCATGGCACCCAGTGCACGGGATTCCATGCATGCTGCCGAAGATACGGACTTTTTTCGTGGATCAATTCATTGGGTTGCGCCATGGAAACCTCCTGACCTTCTCACCGCCAGATTACATATACTTGATATTTATTGTCAAATTAATTCGAATCGAAATCGAAGGAACCGGCAGCCCCGGACACCATCGGGACGAACCGGACCGGAATCACGAACCGAGATTCGATCCCTGAGCGGGTTCGCGTATATACCATCAGGTTCTGATACACCGTTCCGACAGGAATGACGATGTGGCGATCGAGCGCGATTTGTTCGGTCAGAGCGGCAGGTATTCGGTCCGGAGCGCATGTCACGAGAATTCCATCGAACACTGCATCCTCCGGCCAGCCGACCGAGCCATCTCCCTGATGGTAGCGGATATTGGAAAACCCCGTGGCCTCGAGAATCGAGCGCGCGCGATCCTGCAAGATACGGATCAACTCGATTGTGCAGACTTCGCGAGCCAGTTTCGACAGGACGGCGGTCTGATATCCGGAGCCGGTGCCGATTTCGAGAATGCGATCGGTGGGACGGATATCGAGCAATTCGGACATGAGCGCTACGATGTACGGCTGGGAGATGGTCTGACCGAATCCGATCGAGAGTGGACAATCACTGTAACTGTTACGGCGGAGCGCTTCAGGAACGAACAGGTGTCGGGGAACCGAACGCATGGCCGCCAGGATTCGGGCATCCGATACTCCACGAGCCTGAATCTGTGTTTTGACCATGGAGTCCCGCAGTGAGGAAAAGGGCAACGACGTAGTGTCCATGGATATGTATCATGAAACAAACATGAATCGCCTGTCAAAGTGTCTCGCGATCCCGAAAGGTAATGTACGACAGCTCTGTAGCTTTTTGATTCGAGTCCGGTCTAACCGTATAGTGAACCGGGGGCGTCGAGGACTGGAGGAAGGATGAGGCGGCAGATTCTGGTCATAGTATGGATGATAGGTGTGCTGTTTTCGGCACATGCGGATGGATGGCAATGGTTCAATCCCTATCCGCAGGGAAACACTCTGCAAGCGCTGGCGTCAGATGGTGATTTCGGCGAGGTGTTCGGGGGACATTGCGGGACGCTGGTCTATCTATCGCCATCCGGCTGGCAACTCGTCCCGACTGGAGTCTCCGGCACATTGACCGGAGCCTGGATTTCATCCGCTGGAGATGCGTTTCTCTGTTCCGAGACCGGAGAACTGCTTCGTTTCGATGGATCCGACGTCGACATCATCGGACAGACCGGCGGATCTGCGCTCCATGACCTGACCGGATTTTCTCCCACTAGCATATATGCAGGAGGTACCGGGGGCGCTCTGCTGCATTACGACGGAACTCAATGGTCCCCGGTTGCATGTCCCTCGCAGAACGCAATCCTGCGTCTGTTCGCATTTCCGACCGGTGAGTTGTTGGCTGCCGGAGAAAACGGAATGGTAATGGTGCTGATCGGGGACTCCTGGACGGAGATCCAGGGAGGCCCTGCAGAAGACTGGCATGCTGTCTGGGGGTTGTCCCCGGATCATTTTTACCTGGCCGGCACCAATGGATCGATTGTCCTGTATGATCAGGCCGTATGGACACCGATCGGGATCACCACAACGAATACGTTCTTCGACATGGCGGGATCCTCCGATTCCGAGTTGTTTGTCGTCGGCGAGTATGGACTGATCGTGGCGGCGATCGGATCGATCTGGACGATTGTGCCGTCGGGGACTACCGAGACACTCCACTCCATCGAGCGGACCGCAGCAGGCGACTATCTGGCGGCAGGCGTTCAGGGAACGATGATCCGGTGGACCGGCGCGGTCTGGGAGCCACTGAACAAGGGATTCACCAATGACATTTGCGGTTTGTGGGCAACCGGTCCGGATCATGTCGAGGTCGTGACGTCATGCGGATCCCTGATCGTCTGGGACGGCCATTCCTGGTCGGACCTTCTCGGCGGCGGGTGAACACCCTGGTTCAGATCTGCCTGGTGGGCGGGTGAAAACAGTATCTATGCTGCCGGAATGATCGGGAACATCATCCACTGGGATGGATCTCAGTGGGAAACGATGACAACATACGTCGATCACAATCTCAACGCGATCACCGGCTTTTCGGACAGTGCCGTGTTCGCGGTCGGGGATTCCGGAACGATCATCGCCTGGAACGGGATCAAATGGAATCCATTCGAATCCCCCGTCGCAGTCAATCTCCGGAGCATCTGGGGAACGGATTCGAGCAATCTCTGGGTCGCGGGGGATGAAGGCGCGGTATACGAGTGGAACGGTTTTTCCTGGACCGATCACAGTTCGGATCCTCAATGGAGTTACCACACCGTTTCCGGAAATGAAGCCGGGTGGGTAGTCGTCGCTGGAGAAGACGGCATCGTCGGAATCCGGGTCGATGGCGAGTGGCGTTTTGAGCGGCCATCGATGGATGCTCTCTTTCTTGGGGTAGAAGTCTCGAACGATGGACAGGTTACGGCAGTTACAGGTGATGGAAGGATTTTTCTCAGGAATGGTTCCATTTGGTCCGAATTCGCTCCCGTCACCGACAACAGCCTCGAATGGATCGTTCGCGCGGCCTCAGCACACCTTTTTGCCGGCGGCGCCGGAGGAACGATTCTGATGCTGGAACCCGATGAACCGCTGCCAACACCAACGCCTGCCCCGTCATCACCCACACCATCCCCGGGTCCGACTATTCCGACACCCACGCCAACTCCACCAACCTGCACCATGGTTACAGTCGAACTTGCCATGCCTGCAAGCCACTTCGAACCGTCAGACCCGTTTTATCTGAACGTAACGGTCTGCAACCCGAGTTCGATGTCCTTGGTGGAGTTTCCGCTATTCGTCGTTTTGGATGTATTCGGAGAATACTATTTCGGGCCTTCTTTCGGACAGGATCTGGATTTCTTCGGACACGGATACACGGTCTGGCCACAGGGATCAACCATCGTTCCGGTCGTCCCGGAATTTTTCTGGCCCGACACGGGAAGTTCTGCTGACGGCATCGTGTTCCTCTCTGCACTGGTTGATCCGACGATGACTCGTATCATTGGGCAAATGGACAGCCTCTCCTTTGGTTGGGATAGTCGATGATGTGACAATTTTTGCGCTTCTCTTCCCCTATTTCGTCAATCCGATGTCCAATTGCACGATCGATGCGGCGCTCCGGATCGCCCAACGTGCATGTCAGGTTCTATCAGGCTATCTTGATTCCATTCCCGTTCTGATGACGAGCATAGCTGTTTGTCGTGATCATCAGAAAACTGTGGTCATTTCAACGTTTATGGTATATATTTTGCAGTAAAGTGCCGATGTACAGTGGAGAGGAGGCGATGTCATGACATCCGCGACACGAGAATCTGGATTCACATTGATCGAGTTACTGATCGTGATAGCCATCATCGGAATTCTCGCAGCCGGAGCCATTCCCAATCTGCTTCGCGCACGAATGTCCGCCCAGGAAGCGGGTGCCATCGGTGCATGTAAAACCGTTGTTGCGGCTCAAACCGATTACAACAACAACACGTCACCTCACACATATGCGACCGACTTGAGCGCGCTCGGTTCGGGATTCATGGCAGGCGGTCAGCGGTTTATCGATGATACCCTGGCGAGTGGACTCAAGTCCGGATATGTTTTCTCGCTGACCGGAGGCAACATGACGCATATTCCGGGGGAGATTTTCCCGAGTTATTTTACCTGGAGCCTGGCGGCATGGCCGATGGTATATGCATCGACGGGTGTTCGATCGTTTTATGTCGACGATGCAGGAGTCATCCGCGCCTCTGATATCGGCGGGGGTCCCGGACACATCGACATGCCTTCGATTGAGTAACTCAACTCGGCCTGTTCTGATTGGAATCCTTCGACAATAGAGTTTCGATCAATCGGTCCATCTGCTGACGAGCAGCTGATGCATCGTGTTTCTGGAGATTGCGTTCCGCATCTGCAAGGCGTTTTTCCGCACTCTCACGCTGCACCGCCAACCCCGTCAGATGTTCACGGATCGCGTCGAGCTTTTTCTCGGGGTCTTTCCCCGAAGTCCGCCTTTCCGCTCTCCTCGATAACCGCTTCATGTTGATTCCTGCGAATCCGCCGATCAGAGTTGATGCCGCCAGACCGCCGTACCAATACGGACTCGCCTTCGGTTGCCAATTCATGACGAAACAGATCGCCGTCGAAATTGCTGATAGGATGACCACCGTGATGTTGATCCAGATCCATCGGTTTCTCCAGTCATCCCGTCGAGCGATCTTTTTAACCTGATCGAGGCGCGGTTTGAGTGTCGATTCGAGATTCTCGCAATGTGCGATCTCGCTTCGGGCTGCCGATACAATCCGTTTCAACGCCTCAACACCGCCAATTTTTTCTAGTAGATTTCGGAGGGGCTCTTCCGATGTCCATCCCTTGTTTTTCGCCATCTCGTAGATTCGAGTCAGATCGAAAGACTGCGAATCCCACCCACCCTGCCGTAGCCGGCTTCGTAGCTCGATTTCCGCTACACCTGAAAACACGCTCGGCGCGATCGGAGCATCCGGGGGAATTCTGGCGAACAGTTCGAGAGCTTTTTCGGAGCCTATTCTTGCCAGAATCGATATCACAAGTCGATCCGTTTCCGGACGTGATCCAGGTTTGAGCTGGAGCATCTGTTTTTCGATCTTGGCGACAGGCGCAAGGATCACCGCTGACATGATCTCGGCATGCTGCTTCGACGAAGCGCCGGCTTCGACAAGCGCTACGATCGCTTCCTCACTCTTCATCTCACCCAGCACCCGGATCACGTCAATCTCCAACTCATTCCTCGCCATCCACCGTTTCAACAGTCCGATCGTATACTCATTCGCGACACGACCGACACCGCGCACGACAGCAGGCCCGATGCGGCTCGCATCCTGCTGGATGAGCAGTTCCATGAATCGTGCAGCGGCTTCATCTTCCGCACGACTCAATAGCGCAGCCAGCAACTCGAACCCCTCAGGACAAAAGGCGGAAATCGATCGTTCGAATCGCGTACGAGCAGTATTCAATTCGAAAAACCGTCCCGCTACGTCCATTAGGACATCGGTTGTGATTTTTTCGAGGATCCCGAATGCCAGCGTACGATTGGAATCGACTGGATCAAACAGAAAACGGATAGCGAGGGGGCGGATCGATTGAGGGGTCAGGACATCGAGCAGCGCCAATGCACGGTAACGGATATCCGGGTCTGCATCTTCCAACAACGGCATGACCCGCTCCGCACTCGACGGGTGCGCAATTCTCGAGATAATCTCCACCGCCGCCTGCCCTGCCGGACCTGGATGTCCGAGCAATATGTGGAGTTGATCGAGAACCTGTTCGTCGCGACTCTTCGATAAACCTTCGATGACTCGGGCCCGGGATTGCGATTCCTGACCGTCGAGCGAGTCGATCAGGAGTTTCAGCGCCCAGGCACGCCCTCCCTGAATCATTCCTTCGATTGCTGCCATATGGACTTTGGGATCGGACGATCCGAGAAACACTTTAAACAGCTCGGAAAGAGACGGATCGTCTCCACGCGCGACGACCGGTATCAGCTCAATCCGCAAGGCAGGATCGAGCCGGTCATCATCCAGAGCTTTCCGGACATGTGGATACGAGCGTTCAACGGGAAGTGATTTGAGTATTTCCGAAGCGGATGCGCGAACATGGAAAACCTCGCTGTCGAGCAACGACATGAGGCCGGGAACGATCGCCGGATGATCCTTCCCGCGAAGCAGTTCACCGATCCGGTCGCGCACCACGCTGCTATTATCATTGAGTCCCTGCAGCAGCAGCCGCACGGCTTGAATCTCAGAGTGACCCGCGAGTGTCGTCACAGCAGCCAACCGCACATCCCGTTCGCGTGAATTCAGCTTTTCCGTCAGATCATCCCAATACCTGCGATCAAATTCCGTCATGCTCACCTCCCCGTTGCCCATTCATTTTACAGGAAGTCGAAGGATCATGCCACAGCGGATCCGGGACTGACAATTTCTGATCGATCCTGCTATGATCGCCTCGGAGATTCCTATCGATGCCTACGACCGGATCTGTGCCCGACCGTTCCTGGCCTGCGGATGCCTCAATCGCCGCCCTCCTGGTGTGCCTGCTCTTCATCGGCACTCACCCCGCCGCGTTTCTGAGCGGTCATCCGCCATTCCCGTCCAACCTGCTGTCATACTATGAACCCTGGCGATCCAATGTCCCTGAAACCGTATCGGGAGCGGTCAACTGGATTCTTTTCGACGAAGTTCTGGAGTTTTATCCCTGGCGCGAGTTTCTCAGGAACACCATCACCCGCGGCACAATCCCCCTCTGGGATCCGACGGCATTCTGCGGCTACCCGTTCGCCGGTCTCTTTCAAAACGCCCTTCTCTACCCGCCCGACCGTCTGCTCGACGTCATCCCGTTCAACTATTACCCCACGTTGAGGGGGCTGCTGCATCACGTGATCGCCGCAATCGGTACGGTTCTATACCTCCACCGATTTCGTCTCGGCCGCCCAGCCATCCTGTTCGGCGCTGTCTGCTTCAGTTACTGCGGATTCATGACTGTATGGTTCGGTCACCCGCACATGAAAACGGCCGTGTGGCTGCCATTCATCCTGGCCGGCATCGATCGGGTGTTCGCCCGAAAGCGCTTCTCATTCCCGATGCTGACTCTCTGTGTGACACTCTGCCTGACCTCGGGTCACATCGAAACTGCGCTCCATATCGGAACGATCGTCGCCCTATATGCGCTTGTCGAACACCTCCGACGTCCATACAGACATTCCCTGGAGGGGTTCACGCTCACACTCGCAGCAGCGTTTCTGGCCGTCCTGGCCGCCATGGGCATGGCGTTACCCTTCGCTGAGTATCTTGTTCACTCGTCAGCCTACGCAGCGCGGTCCAACGGCGTCGTCGTCCAGCCATATCTCGATGCGATCCTCTTCCTGACCCAGCTCTTCCCCCGTCTGTTCGGATCGAATGCCGATGGCACATACTGGTATCGCGGGTTCAATTCCGCTGAGATCAACGGAGGATTCATCGGTGTCCTCCCCCTCGCATTCGGTATTCTCGCCATCATCCGTCTTCGAAAACAATCCGCCGTTCTGTCCCATGCCCTCATTGCCTTTTTCTGTACCGCCGTCGTTTACCGAATCCCTCCGATCTACGATCTCGCACTTCTTCTGCCTGGATATCGCATGAGTTACAATTTCAGGCTTGTGCTGCCAATGGCCTTCTCGATGATCGTCCTGGCTTCGCTTCAGCTCGATGCCTTCGTTCGCAGTGCCCGCCGCCGCGAATCCATACTGCTCACCATCGGATTTTTCGGATTCCTTCTGGCAGCCTCGATTCCCCTGTGGATTGAACAAATACCTGCTGTGCCCGGCACGACCCGCATCACGCATTTTTCAGATATCATCGCCCTGCTGGTTGCCTCGGCGACCATCATCATTCTTGCAACGTCAAACCGCCTGCAACTATCCCGGATGACCCCCTGGGTTGTCCTTGCACTCTCGGCGGCGGAACTCGTGTGGAGCGCTCGCGGTTACAATCGGGACTGCGATCCGTCGATTCTTTTCCGGGATCCGCCCGGTATCGAGTCGCTCCATCCATCTCCTCCGGACCGGCTCTTCCGCACCCTTCCACTCGGATTTACCTTCCCGCCGCACCTATGCAGCATCTTCGGATTTCATGACATCCGAGGCAACGACGCGCTGACACCGCTTCACGTCGAGGATCTGGCTGCCGTCGCGCAACCGGAAATCCGCGATCCCCGTATGCTCCCGGCATTACGGATGATGCGCTTCGAAACCCCGTCGTCGCCAGTATGGGATGTGCTGAACATCGAGCGTGTCGTGCTCTCGGCCAACTCGCCGGTAACCTCTATCGGTGATCTGGTATTCGAAGCGAGTGCCGGATCGCTTCGGATTTTCCGTAACCCGACCGCATTCCCACGAGCCTTTCTCGTGTCAGCATGGAAACCATGCTCCGCTGAGCAGGCTTCGGAATGGATTCGTTCCGGTGAAGTGGATTTGCGACATGAAGCCATGGTCATGGACGCGAGACTCGAACAGGCGGGCGTGAAGTTGGATGGCCGAGTGAAGATCGAACGTTATGATCTGCATGAGGTGATCGTATCGGTCGAAACGGAGTCACCGGCGATGCTCGTGATGTCCGATACGTTTTTTCCCGGCTGGCAGGCCAAGATCGACGGGAAAGCCGAGTCCATCCATCGTGTAAACATCATGATGCGAGGCGTCATGGTGCCACCCGGTCGTTCCGAGGTGCAGATGATCTACCGGCCGCTCTCGGTCGAACTTGGCCTGTTCTGCACTTTTTTTGCCGTTTTGGTTCTGGCGGCAGTCAGCGTCACATCGATCCGGAAACGGTCCGGGTTGCCAGTCCAACCCCAATCGGTATAGACTCAACACATGTCTCACTCCTGCCCCTCCCACTCTCTTGACACACGCATCACCCTTCGTATTCAACACGCGACCTGCATCTGCCCCGCCGATATGGTAACCGAATTCGAGCAGATCTATATCAGGTGGCACTGGGTACATGATTATTTCAAATCCCAGAAAGGCGCAAAAGTGCTTCGCGGCCGGCAACCGCTGCTTCTCGGAACTATCGCCGGCCGGCCCATCCTGGTCAAACGGCTCGCGCACGGCGGAGTGCTCGCCCGACTGACACGGGATCGTTTCCTCAACACGTCATTTCTCGACGAGCATCTGCGCGTCGTCGATCGACTTCGCGAACTGGATATACCGACACCCCGCGTAATATTCAGCACATTCCGACGGGAAAATGGCTTCATCCGAGCTGAAATCGGCATCGACTATATCGGCCCGGGAATGGATACAGCGGATCTTCTCTTTGGAAAGCAGGGGAAGAAAGCGGCGGGCTGGGAACAGATCTCGAGGGACATCGGTCGGCTCGTTCAGCGCCTTCATTCGATCGGCTTCCGTCACCCTGATCTGAACCTGATGAATTTTTACCGTCATTCGGCTGGTGAGCTGCACATCCTGGATCTGATCAAATCGAAACCTCCCGAGGGGAAGCTCTCGATGCTGTCGTTATCCAGGAACCTGGCGAGGCTGATGCGATCCGTCCGCAAACTCGGCCGTCGATTCGAGCCATCCTATGTTGAGGGGATCTGTGAGGGTATCATCGACGGGTACAGGTCGACGGATGCCGCGCGTTGAGGCCCGCCGGATCTGCCTGATCCGCCTCTCAGCGATCGGTGACATCGTCCACGGACTCGCACTTGCAAACGGACTTCGTCGCGGCTACCCAGACGCCCACCTCACATGGATTCTCGAACCGATCGGCTACGAGATGATGCGGGAACAGCGAGCGATCGATGAGTTCATCGTGTTTCACCGGAAAAATGGTCTTCAGGGGTGGTTGGATCTGCGCCAGACGCTTCGTCAGTGTGCATTTGATCTCCTGCTGACCCCTCAGATTAGCTTCAAATCGAGTCTGGTCAGCTTTCTAGTACGCTCGAAGATCAAGATGGGATTCGATTACGAGCGAAGCCGGGAACTGCACTGGCTGTTCACCAACCGGCACCTGCCCGCGCATGCGCCTCAGCACGTGCTGGATCAGTTCCGTGAATTCCTGACCGCGCTGGACATCCCCATCGCTCCCCCGGAATGGAACATCCGGTTCACCGAGGAGGAATTGGCCGAGAAGGCAACGTTCTTCGAGCGATTCCGTGCGCCGGTGGTCGGGTTCATCCCGGCCTCGTCGAATCCCGGCAAGGACTGGACACCGGAAGGATACAGCCGCGCGATCGAG
Organism: uncultured bacterium; assembly: GCA_964472395.1. GTDB lineage: Bacteria > CSSED10-310 > CSSED10-310 > CSSED10-310 > CALFER01 > CALFER01. The sequence continues at coordinate 14,196 of CAYYMM010000097.1, forward strand.
CATGTGACGGATCGGTATGGGATGGAACCGCTCATCATCGGTGGGCCGGGGAAGCGCGAGAAAGAGTTTGCGGACGAGGTATGCCGATTGAGTCGCCGCCCCCCCGCAGTAGCTCTCGAACGCCCGATCCGGAAAACGATGTGGCAGCTTTCGGGCTGCCGGCTGGTGATCGGTCCGGACACCGGGCCGCTGCATATCGCGGTCGCGCTCGGGATTCCCGTCATCGGACTCTTTGGTTACTCGAACCCGCGACGCTGCGGCCCATACTATTCTCGTGAGTTGATCATCGATCACTACACCGATCCGGGTGAGGAGACGGGTCCGATCCGTCGGCGGGTCCGGCCGGGGAGAATGGCACGGATCACACCGGAAGAGGTGATTGCGCGGATCGATCAGGCGCTCGGGGTTTAAGCACCCGTCCCCGGGAGTCAAACCGCACACCCTCCATCTCGAGCAACGCGCGCTTCATCGCCACCCCGCCCTGATACCCGCCGAGCGAACCATCCGATCGAATCGCGCGATGACACGGGACGACGATCGGGAATGGATTGGTCGCGAGGGCCGTACCGACGGCGCGGGCGGCGTGCGGATCACCGAGATCATGGGCGAGCCGGCCATAACTCCGCACCTCGCCTCGCGGAATCGCATGCTCGGCGATCAGCACACGCCTCTGAAAAGGGCTGCATCGATCCAGCCGGACGCGATCGAGCGAGAACCGGATCGGCGATCCGTCACAAAATGCCCGGATCCGATCGATGAAATCATCGATGTCGGGATCCGTTGCATGCTTGATTCCATTCTCGCTGTCGATCGGTTTCCCGCGTGATCCGCCAGTCTGTCCGGGCAAATCGATCCGCAGAACGGCAGGGCCTCGCTCCAGCCGTTCCCAGATTAGCGTCATCTCGCCAAACCGCGTTCGGAAGGATGCTAGAAATACCATTCTGTCTCCTGTCATTCCGAAGGGTCCAATGCGCTCGATCTGTTCACACGCTCGGATTACCCATTACAGATCGAACAGATAGGTCACCTTCAGATATACCGCATTCCGATACGTTCGGGCATCGAAAAAACGCTCGTGGCGCTCCTGTTCGAAATCAAATGGCGACAGGTTGTTTTCGGCAACCAAATAGATGTGCGATCCGGGCAGATAGGAATAGGACATCATCAGAGAGGTTCCATAATCGTCGAAGATCTGATCGGTATCGATGTATTGCGATACGATCGCCCTGAGTTGGAAATCCTGCCCGATCGAGTAAGTCACCTTGTTCCGGATAATGTACTGTTCCGGATTCTCCCAACCGTCCTGCGACAGAATAAACCCGGATGACGGATCATACCGGCGAACGCGATCGAAACTGCATTCCCAACCCAATCGACCGGTCACTTTCCACCGGAACCACGCATAATACTGTTCGAGTTTCGAGTAGTAGTGCGTCCCGTAGTAAGCGCCGGCACCACCTCCGTTCCATCCGCCGTCAGTCCATTCCCATCCGATTTCCAGCAGATTTACGCGATTGTTCCCATTTCCGAGCGTCTCGAAAAAATAGTCGGCCAGTGGATTACGAATATCCCCCTCATCATCCCGCTCGAAGTCACCGAATTTTTCATATGTACGATCTTCGCGCCAGGTGTAACACGCATATATCTCGGCATGGTTGTCGAATTCGATTCCCGTCCAGAGATCTGCGGACACCTTCGTCAGCTTCGCCGGATCGTCCCTCGAAACGGCATACTCGATGTGCGACACGCCGCTGATCGAATCCAGAACGGACTGATTCGGGTCGGTCCAGGCGAGGCCCTGCCGGAGCGACAGGTTTCGGTTTCCGATCTCACTGATGCGGCTGTACCCAAGTCCGGGATGAAAGGCATCGTCGGTCTCCATCCAGCGAATACGCGTATCCCATCCGTAACCGAAGTATCGGACTTCGAGTTGACTGTAATCACCCTCGTCGGCGCGCTCTTCGATGAACCACGGCCGGGTTTCGGGACGATACCAGGTTCGATAATGATTCAGTTGTGCGCGCCAGTTCCCCCTGTTCATGCTCAGATCGACTCCCGCGAGCAGATTGTAAGGATTTCCGACATGGTCGAAGTGTTCACCATGATCATTCTCGAAATCAGAAAGATCATCATCGTTGCGTTGTCCGACGAGCCAGCCCGAAACCGTCCAGCCGGCGGGATGCGAGGATATGGACCGCAGCGCGAGAAATCCTGCGTCGGTCTGATCGGCGGTCGAACCGTGCACGAGCATGGCGGCGTAATCCGTCGATGCACCCTGCCCGGTTACCTTGAAGCCTGCATCGATATCCACGATCCGTCTGGAATAAAAAGGGGTCTGCTCGCATGGCGACACGTAAATCGCATTGTTCTCACGGAAAAACGTCCGTCTCTCCTCCAGATAGATCTCCTCACCGGTCAGATTGACCTGGTCGGCATCCGCCTCGACCTGCGCAAAGTCCGGATTGATGGTCACATTGACCGTCTGTCGGGGTGAGGGGTTCCAGATCAGATCGAGGCCGGGGTCGAGATCGCCGTCGCGATCCCATCCGCTTTTCTGGCCGTAACTCGTCACGCGCTCATCCGCTTCGAAGAACGCTCCGGTGAGTGACGGAATCACCTGAAAGAAGAGGGGTTTCCGAACATGGACCAGATTATCGAGATGACCGAAGAGACGTCCGTCGAGAGACCCGTTCTGGTTGTCGGGGATGAAGCACCATTCCGACACGTCACGATTGGGTATCGATACCCGAACGACATCGAATCCCCAGGTCATGTTTTCGCTCCAGTCGAATCTCAGGATTTTAAAAGGAATTCTGAATTCCGCCGTCCAGCCGTCCTCTCGGATCCGGGTCGCCACCTCCCATAATCCGTCCCACCCCATGTCGACCTGCTCGCCGTTGCCCGTTGACACGAGATCGCGCTGGGTTCCGATCGGGTTGGTCTGGAAGAAATAGCAGGATCGATGGTCGTGGAACGAGTCGATGTAGATGCAGACGGAGTCATCGAGGTCGAGATTGTCGTCGCGCCGGGAGAGTGCGTGTTGCAGGCGCACCGGCTCGGCATTCGTCATGACGATAAAAACGTAGAGATTGTCGCTGTCATGCACGCAGCGGATCTCAGTTTCATGCGGTGTTCGCTCGCCTTTGCCCGGATCCTTCCGATGTCGGAACTCGCCCTGAGCAACCGCCGATTGCCAGCACGAGTCGGAATCCAGTCCGTCGACGACCGGTTTGGTTTCGATGGGTGTCGAGGCAATCGAGCGGGACGGTTGATCCGGTGGATGCGCGTTCAGGTCTGTGCATAGAGACAACGTGAGCAGACAGGAGATGAAAGTGAGATGTCTGAGAAACGAAGTGCAGGTCTTCATACTTTGTTTTATCGATCCGATACCCATATAATTAAAGCAGAAATCACAATCGCAGTTCGGAGGTTTTCCAGATGCGCAGGTTCATCCTATCATGTTGCATGCTGATCTCAATGTTCCTGTCCATCGGACACGGTGCGGAATATGTCGTCAACGTCTATGCGGATCATGGGGATCTGAATCCCGGAGACGGCATCTGTCAGAGCGATGGATTCTACAATTGTTCGCTTCGCGCGGCGATCGAAGAAGCCAATCTCGACGGTGAAGACTCGACGATCACCTTCGCGATTCCTCTCT
>CAYYMM010000098.1:0-17792 GCA_964472395.1 uncultured bacterium
AAACGACGCGGATGATTTCACGGATATCCGCACCAACAACCAGGCAACATCCTGGGGAGGAAACCTCTGCTGGCGATACGAATCCGACACCCATTGGGCGCTCGGCGGAACCCTGGACACCTTTTGGGCGGATAAAGGCAGTCCCGGTATCGTCACCTTCCCGTCCGAACATGCAAGCCAGGAGGATCGACGGCTGAGCGGCACGATCCGGATCGATCGGAGCGATCTGGAGTGGCTGTCGAGTTCGATCATGCTGGAAGTGTCCGGAACGCTTGCGTCGCTGCTGTTTGAGGATCCGCAAGGCGAGCAGATCGGAGTTCCGATCAATACCGATCGGACATCGGACAGCGTGATTTCGCGTGCTTCATGGCGCTTTCTCCATCCATTCGGTTCCGGATCCGCCAGCCTGGAGTATACCCGGGATTCGCTCGATGACCCCGATCTGGATCCGATCTCGCGAACCATCGGTTCGATCGCAGTCCGGGACGACCTGTCGCTCTTCGACGAACGCCTCTGGATCACACCCGCCGTTCGTCTCGATGACGTGTCCAGCCTGGATCAACATGTCAGCCCCCGCATCGGATGCCGGGCGATCTTGAATGACCATCTGTTGTTTCGTACCAACATCGGCTCCGCATTTCGCTCACCGTCCTTCGATGAATTGTACCTCGATCTCGGTTTCATCACCGGCAATCCGGATCTCAAACCGGAAACCGCACGCAGCTTCGATGCAGGCCTGACCTGGGAATCCCATCGGTTGAAGGTGGAAGCCACTTATTTCCAGACGGACAGTCGCGACCTGATCCAGTATGTGCTCGTGTCGGGATACCGCTATAAACCGTTCAACATCGGACGCGCTCGATCTCTGGGTATCGAATGCTCGGCCGCCTGCAATCTGGGCGCCGGTTTCAACGTTTCCACGGCCTACACCTGGATGCAGTCGACCGATCGGACGGATGATCCGAATTACTACGGCCGATTTATCCCGGGAAAACCCGAACATGATCTGTTTTCGAGACTCGATTGGGGGATGAACCGGTATGCCGCATTCATCGAATGGCGCTATCTGAGCGGAAATTATCTGACGCGTGCTAATACGCACCAACTCGACGCGCGCGACACCATGAACCTGGGTGTTTCAATGGATGTGATCGATCATCTGAAACTGGGCATCGAACTGCGCAACGCTCTGGACAGCGATGTGGTCGACGTCAGGGGATTCCCTCTCCCGTCGCGCATGATAACCGGAACGCTGAGTGTGAGATTGTAGCCATGGAACCGAGGAGTGAGACATGAAACGAAGCTCTTGGTGGACCATCCTGATCTGCCTGATCCCATTCACGGGGACGCATGCGGATCTGTCGCTGGTCATGTTCGATTTCGACACCGCACAGACGACGGTCGTCACCGATATCGTTCAGCAGGTCACGGGTATGCCATCAACGCTCGGGATCGCATCGCTCGATGTCGATTCCATCGACGGAGATGACTGGCTGATCGTCGATGGAGGCGACGAGTTTGCCTGTATTGAACTCATGACATTCCACACCCTGTTCTATCTCGACACAATCGACCTCCGCCACCTGTTCAACCTCGGGAACGGTGCAGGTGCCATCGCTTCTTTCCAACCCGACACGCAGGCACAGGATCACCTCCTCTATCGGGACTATGAATCGGATCGGTGGTATTCCGTGAATCTTTCAGACGGCGCATTCGAACGCTTCGATCTGATCGATCTTCCGGGTGTTTTTGCAACTGGCTTCAGCTACACGGACGTTTCCGATACCGGATTGCTGTACCAATCCGAATCACGGGAGTGGTATTATCAGCCGATCCCGGAACAGGGTGCGCTCGAAGTCGATTTTTCAGAGGTATTCGGATCCTCGCCGCTTTCGGTTTCGGAATGTGAATTCGGCTCGGGACCCGACGCCTTCCGGGTTCTCTTCGCCGTGCTGGATGATTCGATCGCGCCGACTCCAACTCCCGGAGGTTCTCCGACACCGACTCCGACTCCCGGAGGAGCGGACTTCATGTGTGTGCTCGCGATGGGGCTTTCCGAAGAGATCTGGGGCATCGACGGGCAAAACCCGGGAATCGATCCGATCACGCAGGCCAGCGGGCAGAGTCCCAATCAGGTCGTCTGCGCTGATAACGAACTGTTCGTCGTAAACAGTCTGTCCAACTCCATCACGGTTTATGATGCCTCAACACTGAACATGAAGCCCGAACGCTCGATCAGCGTCGGCGCCGGACGGAATCCCTTTCTGATGAGTCAACCCGTGGCCGGAAGGTCATTCGTCACGAATCTGATCGCAAACACGGTTTCGGTTTTGGATCTGTACGGAAGCGACGTCGTCACAGAAATCGAGCTGCCGGGTGGAAGCGATCTTCCGCACGATCCCGGTGAAACCACATGGGCCAGACCCTCGGGGGTTTTTCAACTCGATGACACCGTCTATGTCGCCTGCGCCAATCTTGGTTCCGACTTCACCGCCGCCGGCCCCGGAGTGATCTGCAGAATCGACGTCAACAGCATGAACCTGGTGGATTGGTTCGAATCCGGCGGACGGAATCCGATGTCGATCACCCACGATTCCCGTTATCCGGATCTTCTGTGGTTCGTTCATGCCGGGGATTACTCCGGCGGCTTCGATAACAACGGGAACATCGCCGTATATTCCGTGGCGCAGCATGCAATCATCGAAACAATCCCGATGTTCGACGCCCCGATCGAAATCGTCTTTGGCCCGGATCGAGCCTATGCGTCAAGCGGCAGCGACGGGCGGATACTCCGGATCGATCTGTCGACATTCGAACGACTGGCTCCGATCGATCTTCCCACATACGGCCAGGGTCTGAATTTCGTGTCCGCTCTCGGAATCAGCCCGGATCAGGAGCTATGGGCAACCGAATTCAACCATGATCGGCTTTTCATCATCGATCCCGTCCAGAGTGATGTGATTCGATACGACCGGCTGGTCGGAGACGGTCCCGACGCAATGGCGTTCGTTACGAGGTGAATCATGATCAAAAAGAGCATCTGCACGTTTCTTTTACTGTTCTCGAACATCGTTGTCCGGGCAGATCCGTTTATCGATCGCATCGTCTCGGTCGAGTTCGGTACGTATGCCGGATTTGGTCAGGAGGCGATGCCAGGAATCGTTCTGGGCCCCCCTCAGGGCGCTGGTCTCACCGGTGGATCGCTCGATGTACTGTCCCTGGGCAATGGCGGCTCCATCACACTCGAGTTTGTCGACAACACTCCGATCAATGGTCCCGGACCTGATCTGATCGTTTTTGAGAATGCTTTTTTTGTCGGAGGCGACCCTCTGTATACGTTTTCGGAAGTGGCTTTCGTGGAGGTCAGTCAGGACGGAGATTCCTTTCACCGGTTTCCATGCAACTACGATCCCGATGGAACACCCATCAACAACCCAGCCAACTGGACCGGATTCGCAGGAGTTCTCCCGGTACTGAGCACCCCTGACAACGGGATCGATCCGACGGATCCGGGCGCCGCGGGAGGGGATGCCTTCGAATTCGACGATGTCGGACTGGATTGGATCCGCTTCGTTCGGATCATCGACACGAACGAGCCGCCTGACGCTGCAACGGATGATGATGGCGATCCGATCTATGATGCTGGAGTCACCTCAGAAGGCAACAGCGGCTTCGATCTCGATGCCGTCGCCGCCGTTCACGGGAACACACCGGGCACGCCAACACCCACCCCGTCTCCGACCCCCACACTGCCCTCAACCGGCACTCCCACGCCGACGCCTGATGACGAACCCAGCCTCGATCTGACTCTCGGTGGAACCCATTTCACGGCTGGCGATCCGTTTGTCCTGCGCCTGATAATCGACATGCCGGGAAATGATGGCCAGTCGGTCAACGAGTTCATCGTGCTGGATGTTCACGGCAGTTTCTTTTTCTGGCCGTCCTGGGGACCGGATCTCGATTACCTGAACGCAACCGTTCCTGCAGGGCATTCCGACCGGACGGTTCTGGATTTTCTCTGGCCTCCGACCGATTCACACGACACGGGTATCCGGATCTGGGCAGCCTTACTGAATGATTCGATGCAACTGGTCTGTGATGTCGATTTTACGGAGTTTTCATTCTGATCTCAGCGTCACGCTGCAATTGAGAAAGGATTTCGACATGAAACGAACACTAGCGGAAGCAGCACTCATCGTGTCCCTATTGTCACCGTTCCGAGCAATGTGTGCGCCCCCTCCCGGATATGGTCTCGAATTCCGACCCGTTCCGCGCACGGTTTCCGGTGTTTATACGGTGGATGCCTCTGGAAAGCTCTATTATGGACACTACGAAGCGAAGGGAGCCCCCGAATCATTGAAACGGGGAGAACGAGGGATGAGCAACGAGTTGTGGGCTTTTGATCCGACGAGTGATACTCATCAGCTTTGCTATAGTGCAGAAGGTCATTCTTCACCGCGAATCAACAGCGCAAGCGGAATCGCCATCGATGAATCCGTCGATCCCCGACGATACTGGATTGCGGATCAGAGTCCGAACGGAGACCCGTGGACGTCCGGAGCGATCTGGCTCGGGGAGGACCTGAACGCAGACGGAGACATCGACGACCCGGGGGAAACCTCGATGGCAACCGATATCAATGCGATTCCATCCATCGAAGGGTTGATTCTGGATGAGTCGAGCGGCGTACTGTATGCAAGCGATGCGACGGGTTCGGCCGGTTCGATCATGGTTTACAGACTCGCGGATCAGAACGGTGACGACTTTTTTCAGGCTTCCGAGATCACTTCATACTTCAATCTCCCGATTGATTCCTTCGCGGGAAAACTCGCCTTCGATACCACCGATCCGACCGTCATCTTCACCGTGGATTCGACGGGACGACTCTATCGATTGAAAGATCTGAATGCGGATCTCGACTGCAATGATCCTCTCGAAGCAACCATTCTCACGTCGACACTCAACGGCGGTTTCGGCATTGCGGTGGATCCGGCCGGCCGGGTATTCGTGACCGGTTCGAACTACGTGAGCGGCACGCACCACCTCTACCGGATCACGCCCGGAGTTCCGACGACGGTGGAGTTGTTCGACGATCTGGCCGGGTTCACGGGGTGGAGCGGAACCGTGATTTTCGATCGGGGCACTGATTTTGAGCCGAATCACACATCGGCACGGCTGTATATGAATTATTCGACGCCTCTCTGGAGCGATCCGGATGTATTTGCGATTTACAGCGGAACGACTCCGGATGTACCCGCCCTGAATCCCATCGGGATCGCCATCGCCATCTCAGTTCTCGGAATCATGCTGATCCGGAGACGGTGATTCCGAGAGCCAGCGAAGCAAGGGCATCCGGGACCAGATGCAGGAGCGATCCGGAGCGCACCACGGTGATCATGGCTTCCATGTCTGTTCGCAGATACTGGTCCTGGGTGACCGGAGGAAGAGTCCGGTTGAGGAAGGTGAAGACTTTTCCGGTTGAGGGAGCGAGCTGCTTCAGGGATTCGGGGAGGAGATCGAGCGTCATCTGGAGGCTTCGCAGGGCACAGAGCAGTTCGACCGCGACAACGACTTCCGCGTTGTAGATTGCCTTCTCGAGATGAACGGCTCCGATCGATCCCATCGACACGAAATCTTCCTGGTTGGCGGCCGTGGAGATCGAGGTCACGGATGCCGGGAATGAGAGAATACGGGATTCGGCGGCGCGCGCGGAAGCCGCATATTGAGAGATCATCAGCCCGGTATCCCCGCCTTTGGGATCCGCAGCGAGATCCTGGGGCAATCCATAACTTTGAGCTTTATCGAGGATAGCGAAAACACGCTTATTCGTGATCAGTGTAACACTCGTCAATGTCATCTTCACATAATCGATGACGGCAGCCAGCGGTTGTCCATGAAAATTAGCGCCGCTTTTTGCGATGTACCAGCCGCTTTCCAGAATGAATAACGGGTTGTCGGTGGCAGAATTGATTTCGATCGTCAGGACTTCCTGGAGTTTCTCAAGAGCTTCGTAGAATGCGCCGTGAACCTGCGGCATGGCGCGGAAGCTGTACCGATCCTGAACCCGTTCCTTGACCGTTTCCCTGAGTTGTCCCGGGAACCCCACCTTCTGTGCATCCGCACTCATGCGATACGACCCGTCGATCAGCGCTCGAAGTGCTTTTCCAATCGCCATCTGCCCCCGGTGCGGGCGGGATTCGAGGATCACATCCGAGAAGGCATCCTTTTCGCCTCGGATGGCTTCGAGCGAAAGAGCTCCGGAGATGGATGCATGCCTGAGGATGTTCAGGGCATTCCGGAAAGCAAACGCAGCCATTCCAGCAATGAAACTAGACCCGTTCGTCAGTCCCATGGCTTCCTTGGCCCCCAATTTGGTCGGTCGCAGACCGGCTTTCGCGAGCGCTTCATCGGCCTGCATCAACTCACCATGGAAGTAGGCCTTAGCTTCCTTGAATCCGAGCAGCACGGCACCGATCATGGCCAGAGGAACGAGATCACCGCTGGCCCCAACAGATCCTTCCTCCAAAACCCAGGGAGTGACACCGCGATTGAGCATGTCGATCATCAGACGACAGGTTTCGGGACGGACGGCTGAATAGCCTTTGGCGAAGGAGTTCAGGCGGATGACCATGATCGCCCGGACAACCGCCTCAGGAAGCGGTTTTCCAGTGCCGCAGTTGTGAGCCCGGATAAAACGAATCTGATAGTTTTCAAAGGCTTCGGGTGAAATGGTAACATCTTTCAGATCTCCGCATCCGACGTTCGTCCCGTATATCTGAATCTCGGGATGACGCACCAACTGACGTTCCAGACCCTCGCGAAAAGATTGCAATGACTGCCAGACATCCCCCGAAAAATCAACCTGCAACTGACCATCGGCAATATCGAGAAGATTGGAAATAGACAAAGAACGTCCATCGAGTAACACCACAGAAGCACTCATCACATCACCTCCGGTTGGAATCAGGGAAACGCCTGGCTGGAACGAAAGCGTCGGAACAACCGGATTACTATAGCGAGTCGAGTGTCGACTGACAATGAAGAAGGGAAGCCGCGTCGCTCTCCCAGATGGGATTCACGCAGTTTGTGGATCAATCCCGATGGCTTCTTCTGACTCGTTGAATGGCTTTATCGAGCTCATCGATCGTGAAGGGCTTTGAAAGAATGCCATCGAATCCGTGATCGATGTAATGGGCGAGAATCGGGTCGTTGGAGTAGCCGCTCGACACGATCGCAGGAATATCCGGATCCAGCTCGCGAATCTTCCTCAGGGTTTCAGCGCCTCCCATGCCGCCGGGAATCGTAAGATCCAGGATGACGAGATCGAAGGGTTGGTTCAGTTCCCTGGCTGTTCGGAACATATCGAATGCATCTTCGCCATCCGATGCCAATACCGCATGCACATTGAGTTCAGCCAGCATCAACTCGATCACGTTCTGGACAATCGTTTCATCTTCGAGAACGAGGATGTGTCGTGGAGGCATCGTTTCGAAATGAGCGAGTGGATCTTCCTGCTTTTCGGGGACATCCACAGCAGGCAAATAGACATGAAACACTGTTCCCGTTCCGAGCGTCGATTCGAGTGTGATATGGCCACCATGTCGTGTGATAATCGAGTATGCTGTTGCGAGCCCCAATCCGCTTCCGGACTGCTTGGTCGAGAAATATGGATCGAAGACGCGTGAAACATGTTCAGGTGGGATGCCGATGCCGTGATCCTGAATTGAGAAGCAGACATACCTGCCTGCGGTCAACGCGATCATTTCATTCGGTGAAACGAGTAGATTTCGCGCGGAGATGTGAATGATGCCCCCCAATGGCATCGCCTGCATGGCGTTGATCAGCAGATTGTTGATGACCTGACATATCTGATCCTTGTCTGCGGACACGTACCACAGATCCTCCGGGATGTCGAACGCACACCTCACAGTTGATCCATGACTCGATAGCGCTGCAGTCTCATGCAGAATCTCGGTTAATTTGACGGGCTTTCGGATCGGCGCGCCGCCTTTGGAGAAAGTGAGCAGCTGTTGCGTCAGTTCGCGCGCCATATGGGTGGCGGTTTCCATCTGATCGAGCAATCGTTCGAGTTTCTCGTTCGATTCGCAATACCGTTTGGCGACGGACACGTTGCCAATGATTGCGGTGAGATGATTGTTGAAATCATGAGCGATCCCACCGGCGAGAATTCCGATCGATTCGAGCTTCTGGACGCGAAGCAGTTCATTTTCAGCGCGTTTGCGTTCAGCGATCTCGTGCTCCAGACGGTCATTCGTGGATTGGAGTTGCGAGGTCCGTTCGGCGACGAGTTCTTCGAGATTTTCGCGATACTTTTCGAGTTCGGCTTCTGCTTCTTTTCGCCGGGTGATTTCGATCCCGACAAACACGGCTGCTCTGGACTGAAGATACTTCTGCGCGACGATCAGATACCATCTCGGGCTGGCCGCGGGATGGATCATGATCTCGCGCGAATCATTTTCCAGAGTACTGGACATGAATTCCCGGGTATATTCAGCGAAAGGCTGGTCCGTCTTTTGAAAACCGACTTCCTTTCCGATGAAGAACTCGGGATCTTTGTTAAATGACTCCGCAAGATAACGATTGACGCCAAGATAGCGCATATCGCAGGAGACCCAGGAAACATAACCGGGAACGGCATCGAGAACTGCCCTCAGATGATCCATGGCCTGATACAGTTCGATCGACGCGATTTTCTTTTCCGTAATGTCTTTTGCGTATCCGACTGTGCCGATAAAGGTTTGAGATTGAGGGGACTCTGTCGCGTAAATACCCTCGGCGCTGACCAGGAACGTGGGAAGGATTTCCATCCAGCGGGATACGGCATCCAGGGGCACATCAACGTTTTCTTTTCGTTTGAATCTGAGCTCGAGCAGCATGGTTTTCCGGTCGCCGGTTCGACGTTCGTTGACACGGTAGATGGCTTTCGCAAGATCATCGGGGTGAACAAGCTCGAGAATGGGTTTACCGATCAGTTCTTCCGGACAGTATCCATATCTCCGGATCGCATCACTGATATAAGTGATACAGCCTCTGTCGTCGAGTCTGTACAACACGTCTGTCACCACCTCATCCAGTGAATTGAGTTGTTTCTTGAATCGCTGCAGTTCGGTGATCATCCGGTTGTATTGTTCGGATTGCGCGACTAACTCGTCGTATCGCTTCCGGAGCGCATCAAGTTTTGTCTGGGTGATCTGAAGTTGCTCCTCAAGCTGTTCGCGCGAGAATCCTTCGGTCATGGTTCATCCCCCGTTTTATCTTATCCGAATCAATGATGAGTATATCGGGATGGTATGTGTTTGGCAAGCCAGCGTATGTGTTTCATGGCTTGCAACCGACAACTGACGGCTCATCTGAGCGGGTCATGCGGGACCCTGGCATCGAGTGGCAAGTCGCAAAAAAAAACGGCCCGCCGAAGCGGGCCGTTCGAACTCTATCAGTATGTAGATCAGTTGCCGTAACCGAATTCGATAAAGCCGAATTCGCCCACCAGAGCGTTCATTTCGGGATTCAGCATCGCGCTGTAGAATTGAAGTCCCTGTGCGGAACCTTCCACGGTCGGCCAGTCGAAGGGTTCGAAGATGTTCATGGTGGTCAGACCCGGAGCAAAGTTTTCATACTCAAAGTCGAAATCCATCGTCCAGGTCGGCCAGAACCAGTAGGAACCGTAAACGCCCAACAGGACGGCCGTCGGAACGTTGGTCATTTCCATCGCGGTGTTGTTGCAGACATGGCACTTCAGCCAGAATACGTCCCCGGCCATGTATGGTGTGGTCTGGGACAATTCGAGAGTTGTGCCGAGAGTCGTGCAGGTGGTCGGCTCGGCGGTCGGGGTGGCGGTCGGAACAGTCGGCTCGGGCGTCGGGGTTGATGTCGGAGGCGTGGTGGGGGTCGGGGTCGGAGCGCCCGGATCCACAACGGTCATGGTGACCGGGATCAGAACTGGTGCTTCGTCGCCGCTATTGTGCGAAACCACGATATTCCCTGTGTACGTTCCCACTCCATCAACTTCGTTGGCATCGAAAGTGACATTGACGATCGTGTTTCCACCTGGGGCGATCCCGCCTTCCGTCACATCGAATGAAACCCATGAGGAGGACGGAGACGTGATTCCGAACGCGTCGACTTCGGTTCCTGCCGGGAATGCACCGACCAGAGTGGTTGCTCCGGTATTGAGATCGACTGTGCGCATTTCGGCCGTGCCACCGGTATCAACATTGTAAGCAGCGAGATAGCAGATGCCGGACGCGAAGTCGAAATCCATTCCCTGAGCATAACTGGCATCGAATCCAAGCGAGCCGATGACTGTTCCGGCTGCTGTTGCAGGATCGATCCGGACCAGCACGTCTGTTCCGATATCATATCCGTACATCTCGCCATTCGCATTGATCGCGATTTCGATCAGAATCGGAGCATTCGTGACTGAGCCAACCTGGGTCAGAGCGCCGCTGGAGAGATCCACGGTGTAGAGCGTGCTGACCGAGCCGCTCGTCGAGCACATATACATGATACCATCAGCGGAACCTGTCATGCCGGTCCATGTGTGTCCGGAGAGCGCTGTGCAGGGGCCGATAACCGTCACGGCTCCGGTCGCTGTATCGATGGATTTCAATTGGTTGGTGTTGTAATCAACGACATAGAGTTTCGAGAAATCATTGTCGATGAAGTCACCGCCGAAGCATGCGCCGACTGATGACCCAACGAGATTCCACGTGCCCGGCATATCGACATCCGGAATTTCGTAGAAATTATCGGTCAACAGGTCGACTCCGTAAGCCTGAGCACCCCGTCCGCTCTTCGTATCCGGACTGAACTGGATGCTGAAATCGAGCTGACCGTTTCCGCTGTTCGAAATCGTCATCGGATAGGATTCCGTCTGTCCGAGATCAATTTCAAAGTTGAATTCCATCGGTGTGACATCGATGATCGGATAGGTCAGGGTGAAATCTTGCGTCGTTGTGGAACCACCGACGATGGCAACACCGGTTACTGTGTCGGTATTGTGCCCTGTGGCTTCACACATGACTTCGTATGTTCCGCTGAGTACCGGCATGGTGTAGGTGCCGTCTGCAATCGTCGTGGCCGTGTCGCCGGTTTCGACGACTGTCACGACCGCACCTTCGATCGGGGCCTTCGTGTCGTCCGTGACGGTTCCGGCGAGCGTTCCTTCGGTTCCGCCGATGATCGAGAAATCATCGATGTTCCAACCGCAGTACACCACCGAAGAATCGGACACACCCATCACGAAACGCACCTGCACGGCAGACTGTCCGCCGGCGATCGATGAGATATCGTAATTGAAGTGAGTCCAGGAGGTATCCGCGAAACTGGAGCCTGTATGATCCCACACGGTCGTCCATGTCGAACCATCGGTCGACACGCGGATCGATGCATGATCCCAGGTCGCACTTTCAACGCCGAGCCATCGATAGAAATCGATGAAAACGAAGTTGAACGCGCTGCAGTCGAAAGCCGGACTGGTAACCGAAGTTTCCGGAATGCTGTTCAGATAGCAGCCGCCGATATCGTATCCAATGATGTAGTTGTCGGAACTTGGTGAGTTATCCGTCGCCGGATCCTGTGTTCCCGAGCAACCGGAACTGGCTGTCGCGACACCCCACTCCCACTGACTCGCAGCAAACCCGGTCCACCCCTGGGTCGCCGGATCCGTCGAGAAATCCGTGAAATACACGGTATCGGCCGAAACCATCCCGATGCTGGCCATCAGGAAGAGTCCGGCGATCAGAAAGACTCGTGAATTCCCTCTTGTTATCATCACTTCTCTCCTCAATAAGGTTAAGGTTGCGGATCGCACACACTCAGATGTTGTTTTCACAAACGGAAGTAACCCTACAGGAACCCAATATAAAAAACAACCTATATTATAATTCATCGAGGTCAATCGGTCGTAAAAATACCACATCTGGCAGACGGAACTATCTCACCGGCTCCGAATCGCCATCCACCCTGCGATGAGATAGATTCCGACGGCGAGCATCATCAGGGCCGTAAAACCAATTTGGATCGCCAGATACAGGCTCAAAACGCTTCCGACCACGGACGCGCTTCCGTTGATGCCCCATGCCCATGGTACAAATGCCTCTGCGCGATCCTGCAGCAAACGGATCCCGCAGGGGAACATCATACCCATAAGCAGACCGAGAGGAATGATGCAGAGTGCAGTCATCCCCATCCGCACTCCAAGTGACTGCTGCAGCATCGCGCCGGCCACGGGCGTAATGACCATCATCAGAACAGAGGCATACAGTGCGATTCCGGCCACCGCACACAATATCCCCGTCCGAGGTGTCCTGACCTGGCGATCGGATATCATACTGCCCGCGCCGGTACTCAGCAGGAGGCTTCCTAAAACCACTGCGAACGAATAAGTCGGATGTCCAAGGAACAACACGAACTTCTGCAGGAGTATCATCTCGATCGCAATGAACGCCAACCCGATGCAAGCGAAATAAAACGCATGTGTCATCGAACCTTGGATCTTCAAACCGTTTCGTTTGAATACTACCAGTGGAGCGAGGATGAAGAGGAACGATGCACCGATCAGATATGCAATCCGCTTGATGAAAATCTCCCCAACGCTGATCGGTGTGAAAAAGAACGGCTGATCATCAACTGCGGGAGTAAACCCGCCACCGCTGCTCCAGAATGCGTGTGAGTCGGGAGCGTGCGTCCAAGCAGTGATCATCCGAGAGTACGGGGATTGGGATGGATGAAATGGATCGAAAAGAATTTCCTGACGTTTGAAAAATTCCAGATTATCGTAGAGAGGGAAGCTGTTTTGAGGTAGATACTGTCCCCATAACCTGTAATACAACGGAAGAAGAATCCCATACATCGGCTGATCAAAATGACTGCGAATTTTATCGACTTCCTCGCGTTGAAAAGCGGATTTCTTCAAAAGAATGCTCACATACCCACCGTTCATCGAAACGAACAGATGCGATTGCGGGTCCGGAATCCCTTCGTCGTGAAGAATCTTCATCAACATCGCAGTCGCACGCAAACCCCAATGGAAAAAGTCAGGATAACTCAGGGAAAAATACCCCTCCGGAGTCAGGTGGTCGAAGTAATCCCGAAACGCTTCCATCGTATACAGGTAGTTTTCCGTCAGATTCTGAAGCGCACCAGCCGACCCGAGAACCGTTGTATCGACTCCCGTCAATTGTAAAATATCGAAGCGTTCCATCGAAGAACGCACGAAGTGTCTTCCATCATCGTTGGTCACGCGAACCCCGGGCTGCCGATACAGATCACCTGTAAACTCCCGGAAAATCTCCCCCACGACCCGAATCGTCGTACGGTTCAATTCGACAACATCGACTGCCCGCGGAGAATAACGAAGCGCTGTCGCAACATCCGGCCCGCCTCCGGGACCGATAATCAGCACTTTGGGGTTCTGCTTGGCCCAGTAAGCGATTCCCAACAGGCAGTGGTCGGGAAAAGTCAACTCCGTAAAAGGCTTGTCAGCACTCAGAAGAATCGACGGTGCACCTCCATCCTGGGTGAGTAATTTGTATTCGATGGTGTCGGGAAGCTCCAGACGATCCCCGCTCACGGACGTAATGTCGATCCTGGCGGTCGGATCCCATTTCTGAAATTCAAGTTGCACCTTCGAGTGCTGATAATCATATAACATCCGAAGTTCGCGCGGGACGAATGGCAAAAGTGGACTCGGACCTTGCATCGGAACCGCGATCGACAGAACGATCATCACCATGATCCCCAGAATCGTCAATTCCGAGATCGACAGCTTTCGCACCAGCAGCAGTGAGGCCGGCAATCCCATCATGGCAAGAACCACTATTGCGGATTCTACTCCGGCATACTGAATCAAAACGAGGAAGAGGATACAGCCGATAGCCGATCCCAGAAGGTCGAAACAATATAGACGCCCAATCATAGCCCTGGATCGCATGAACACAATCGACAGAAAGATGCTGGTCAGGAAAAATGGGAAAAAGCAGCAGATCGAGACAGCCAGGAACAATGGGGTTTGAGTGCTGACAGAAAACTGAAGCTCCGGCCTCAGATATCGAAAGGCAAAGACAGGTATCAGGGCGGACAATCCGATGAGACGCATCAGCCAGGGCAAGATGCCGTCCCGCGAAACGAGTCGATGACCCAGAATCGCCATGAATGCGCCTCCGGTTCCGAAACCGAGCAGTGCGACGGCAACGACCCAGTAAGCATCCCCAGCCATGAACAAAACGGATACAAGCCGTGACATCAATAGTTCAATACACAACGAGATACAGGTCGTCAGAAAGAGCGCAAGCGGCAAACGCCAACCATATCTTTTAATGAGCGATTCGTCCATCGGTTCTCCTTGCCCATATCGATCGGGATCGTTGCATACACTGGATACCCAGATAAACTGTGAGTGATCGCCCACAGATAAACGTGCCGGATTATAAAGTCGGCGGTACATCGTGTCAATTTGCACCAGCCCCAGCACAGTCCCCTGATAAACCTGAGTTTCAGCCGAATCAAACTGATAACCCTAATCGCGCTCTCGACGATGCTCCCTGCCGGGCACTAAAAAAAAACCCGTGGTGTCGACACCACGGGCAATCAAACAAGGTTGATTCAGATCATCACTTACGGAGCGACATCCGTCCGAGAATCAGGAGTACACCCAACACAGCGATCATCAGGATATTACCGGTTGTACTAGTGGCAGGAACCGGAAGTGGCGTCGGAGTCGGCACAGTGGGAGTCACGGTCGGCGTGGCAGTCGGCGGTGCCGGGGTGAATGTGCTGGTCGGCGTCGACGTTGGCTCAGGAGTGTTCGTCGGCGTGGCGGTAGGAACGACACATGTGAGTTCGAGTGCGTAATCACCGAATCCGGTCGTGTTGTACGAGTCGATCCAGATATAGTAGGTGCCGGCATCGAGCGTACCGATGAAATTGAAGAATCCGTAGGTGTTATGTGTCAGTGAACTGCAGGATGGATCCGCCTGAGGCGCCAACGTGTCCACACACGACAGATCACCCGTTACGGCATCACATATCGTCGCAAGCGTGAAATCCGCATCATAATTCGCTTCACCTACAATGTGAATGTCAGTTCCTGCTGTTTCAACCGTGAAGCTATACACCACATCCCTGCCCGCATGTCCGGATCCACAATCGTGATCCGCATTGTACCATTGTGTGTTTCCCGTTACACAACTGCCGCATGTGAGTGGAATCGGATCGAGACAGGTATCTCCAGGTCCCGGTGTTGGTGTGAATGTCGGTGTGACCGTCGGAGTCGCTGTCGGAGTCGGAGTCGGCGTATTTTCGTCACATAAGATCTCGAGAGCATAATCGCCACCGGTTTCGGTTGCATAGTAACTGTCGATCCAGAGATAGTAACTGCCGGCCGGCAGCAATCCGCTCCAATTGATGAACCCCCACGAATGATGCGCGACATCACCGCAGGAGGGGTCTGCCTGCGTTCCGGTGCGATCGACACAGAATATCGAATCCGTTGCATCGGGCTGACAGGATGACGCAAGGGTCCAATCGGAATCAAAATCCGTTTCAGCGATCAATGTAACCCAACGATCTCCGGGCAGAGTGAAACTCAGTACGAGATCCGGGCCGTCATGGCCGGATCCGCAATCATGGTCATTCAAGTATCCGATCGTGCTGCCGGTAACGCAATCTCCGCAGTTGATTGTGATCGGATTGGAACAGTTCTCTCCGGGATACGGCGTGGGCGTTGGTGTCATCGTCGGCGTGTCCGTCGGAGTTGGGGTAGGCGTGTCCGTTGGTGTGAACGTTGGAGTATCAGTGGGTGTGAAAGTTGGTGTATCGGTCGGTGTGAAGGTCGGTTCAGGCGTCGATGTATCCGTTGGTGTCGATGTTGGTTCGGGTGTCGGTGTATCGGTCGGCGTCGATGTCGCCTCTGGTGTTGGTGTATCGGTCGGCGGTATCTCTGTCCAGGTCGGTGTCGGTGTTGGAGTCGGATTCAGGACGGTGAATCGATAGGGATGACCTTGCGCCACGACTTCCATCCGAGTTTCGAGATTGTCTCCATACAGATACATCGTCGCCTCATTGTCGCCGGTTGATCGCGATTTCGGATCCGTGTTGACCTCGATGTAATACTCGATGATGTCACCGGCTGCAGGTGACAGAGATGTGAGATTCAGAGCCGCCATGAACCATTCATCCGAGCCATCGTCTGTAAAGTATGAAAAAGTGGCCGTGTTCCAGGCCGGATTCGTCGGCAACGCGATATTGAACTTTCGATAGTACAGGGTCGAAATCGATGGTTCATAGATTGTATCGACCGGATTGCCCTTGATGAAAATGGAAACTACTGAGTCCGTCACCAAAGGCGAATAGGGATCTCTCATGTTGTATCCCGTCGGTTCAGACGCTCCAGGATCATGCAGCAGAGCCCAAGGTAGTTCAGGATCTCCCGGTCGGGGATCTTCCCATTCGTAGCTTGCCGAGAACCAGATCGGTTTCTGATTGGCGGTGGCGGCGGCGGCTGCTCCGGTCCCAACAATCTTCGTCCAAGGGAAAGATCGTCCCGTCGGCCAGTACATTGCGGTTTTCTTGGTCACCAGGGTCGGGAACAGGTCGTCGTTGGCTGTATCTTTCGAGATCGATTCATCGAGGTTGGAGTTGTATCCAAACCAATTGTTCAACCCGGTCAGCAGATCAGGCGTGATCGTCACCGAATCCTGGACAATCTCGTAATTAAACGGGACCGACGCTAAATATTCCTGCCAGTTCACCCACAAACGCCTCGTCCCCAGATCATCCAGTCCCGGTCCTCCTTGTCCCTGAATCGAGATCGTCGGGAATTCGTTGTCGCGGTTCGAAGCGGCCGAAATCATGTAACTTGTATTTACTCCGAAAATCGATTTGGAGTAGTAGTATATCTGATCACGAGTTGCCGAAGTGGTCCCGTACATCCGGGGATTCGGACCAGGGAAACTTGTCGCAACGCCTGGATTCACCCCCGGCGCATATGCTCCACGTCCGGCCAGTGTTAGCCCGTCTGGATCAGCAGCACAAACGCCCGCACCGTGCATCCACACGATGTGCTCGATTGGACCTGGAATCATCCCCGTTCCCCATGGCTGCACAGCAATATTCGGATAACTGTCATATCCAATCCCGGATGCCTCTGCCGATACCGATACGTCGAGTCCGCCGGTCAGTCCGCCTGCGGTATCCCAAGTCACTCCGTCATCATAGCTTTTCGCAAGCCAGATGTGGGGAGCATTTCCTGTTCCTCCGGTATAGTCGTCACTGAAAACCACCCAGATCACACTGCCGCCTGTCGCCGGATAGGTGTAATTCGTTGTGTATCGATCATCATTTGCGATGGCGATGCTCGGAGTCTGTGAGTTGGTTTCCGGAGACATAGAGATTGAGTTGTCGAAGACCACGGAATTGACCCAGTTCGCACTGCTGGATCGCTTATACAGAACCTCACTGTAATAGCTACCTCCGAACAACTCCTGATCCTCTTCCTGCCAAACGACATGAACGATGTTACTGTCGCCGATGTCGATGGTCGGAACCAGCGAGTTCCGATCCGCTGACGTGTAAAGCCAGTAATCGGAAGGAAACGAGTATGCCGGGCCGTTTCGAAGTCCTTCCCATGTGCCGCCTGTACCGGACGGTTCGTTCAGTTTTGTCGAGTAGCAGATGTCGTATTGTCCGCCATCAGCCTCCTCACGCTGCCACACAAGATGAAGCCTGTCAGTGCCAAGATATGGTGAAGATCCATCATAGGTGATCGCGAT
>CAYYMM010000099.1:0-17690 GCA_964472395.1 uncultured bacterium
GGCAATTTCCGTGGCGGCCCGTGTTTCGTCGGTCTGTGCGTTGAGGACGTTCAGGTCCGGGTTGAGCGCACGGGCGGACCGGATGAGGGATTCCAGGTTGTAGGTGCCGGGTTCGGGCGGATCGGCACCGAAGGCCGTTGCAGACAGAAGCAGTGCGAGACAGAGCAGCCGTTTCATGAGGGGTCTCCAGGAGATGCCGGGAGGTGGATTCCGGCGCGTGAGAGCAGTTCCGGGACGCCGTGCAGGAAGAGCGTCGCGATGATGTCGGCGTACCAGTCGATGAACGCGGGGGTGATCTCGACGGGTCGGAGTTTCGAGATGATCGGCGACATGAGAAAGAAGGAACTCATCATGGCGCCGAGAGCGGGACCGATGATGGCGATCGGGAATGCGTCGAGGTTGGCGGTGGAGCGTGTAGAATCGGGGGGGAGGATGTTCTGGTGGAACAGCTCGATGAGGCGTCGGACGTAGTGTGTTTTGAGATCGACGATTTCGGGGATTTCGAAGGGGAACTCGATGATGGCGACGCGGTGGCGATCGATATTGCGGCTGAAGTAGCGGATGGCGCCGTGGATGTAGGCGGTGAGTTTGGAGTGGAGGTCGGCTGGTCGGGTGAGGTGGATTTCGGCTTCGGTGAGGAATCCGGTGAAGAATTCGTCGAGGAGGATGCGGAGGATATCTAGTTTGGAGCCGAAGTAGTAGTTGATCATGGCGTGGTTGACGTGGGCGTTGCGGGCGATTTCGCGCATGCCGGTAGCGGCGAAGCCTTTGCGGGCGAAGAGGTGGGCGGCCGAGTCGAGGATGGTGCGGCGGGGTGAGTCAGCGGTGGGGTCGGGCATGGCGGGTACGTCCTTTGGGTGCAGCGCCGTGTATGGGACGCCGGAATGGGTTTGAGTCAAACGTTCGACTTAAACAAACGTTTGATTTATCCACTATGCCATACTCATTGAATAGATGTCAAACAGAAAAGTCCGTTTTGTCCGAATCCTCCTCGCCTCCGTGACTCAGTGAGAGAAAATGTCCGGAATAACCACTGCTTAGAACGGACTGGATTCTGCGTCTCCGCTGACGCCTCGCCGAAACTTACGCTTAGCCCGGAATGACATTCATCGCGAAGTGTCCAGAATTTTTCGCACAATTCAGAGTAATCATCATTCTGTTCGTTTCGAACGATGCCGTGCCCCCACAAATATGTATTAATGACCAAGACACCGGAATAGGTCGTGATTGAAATGGTTGCATTGATTGGCATCCTCTGAATGCGCATCAGTTGGAGAGTACGTAGTCAGAATTTACTGTAAATATCTTGTGTTTCCCCGAAGAATCCTGGAATTTTAATTCCAGACTTTTTTTGTCTTGATCCTGAATGAAATTGTATAAGCGAAGATTAGCTCTTTCTAGGAAAGGATTAATGTACACCGCTTTTGTCGGAGAGTATTTGCTAAGAAAACGGATCCATTCGGATTCCGTGTCGATTTCAAAACTCTCTGCGTCAATCGGAACAAGCACAGTAAATGATAGCGTGCATTCCTTGTGAGAATAGCCCATGACCCAGTTACCTGGTTGAACGTACTGATACAAGATCTCAGACACAATAAACTCCGGTGATTGTTCTGACGGGGGAAGTGAAAACGTGACCTTTGGCAGCCATGCGCCAATAAACGACAAAAAAATTACAAACACATAGAATATTCTATTTTTCTTGTGATTCCCGATATGGTAAACGGCCGCACTGGCGACGAGAATACAGATAAATCCCATCAGGTAGTTAAAGGGCACTTGATAATTTATAATGAGTAGAGGAAGAACTGAAGATGTTGTTGCTAGGAGGTGAGTCCATTGGGGCAGGGATTTTTCGATATATGCTCTAATTCCAAAACCGAGAAGAACAAAGTAAACAAAGGAAATATGCAATAAGTATCCTTCACGAAAAAAGAAAAGCAGATAAATCAATAAATACAGAGGAAATGTTAAAACCGGCAATAAAACATCCCATTTGCGCTGATGATAAATAGACATGAACCCCATGACAAGAAAAGGGAACAGAACAAGAGAACAGCCATTGAAATCGATTGCCCTTAAAAAAGTTGCTGGAAATTGCACGAGGTTTCTGAAGATCCTGGTAATTCCTGCAGAAGGGTGGTGCAGGTAAGCTTTGATAACGGATTGGTCGTTGTCTTCAGGAGAACCAAAGACTTTACGGGTTTGCAATTGCGCATCGATCATATTGAACTCTGGCTTGCCTATTGAGAAATAGTGTCCCTGCTCAAAGGCTAGATAACTCCGTTTTTTCAGGTTGTTATCTTCGTTTTTCGGGGTTCTGTAGAACCACATCATGTAGCTTCCAAACACAAGAATAATTGGAATGGTGAGAGTCAATACAAACGTCAGTATCTTACGTTTGGGTTGTCTTCCTGATTTTAGAATTTCCCTGCAAATCAAAACAGAAAGCATGGTAAAAACCAAGACAAGACCATCGGTTCTCACAAAACACGAGTATCCGAGCAAAAACGAAAAGGAGGCGATTGCGGGCAGTGAACGTTTTGCCCAGATCGTTAACAATAGAATGAACACAAAAAGGGAAATCACTGAGAAGGCAAAGTCGGAAGCATTGTACAGTAGTTTTATGTATACTGGCCATCCAGCCATAATACCAAGTGAGTACACAATATTGGAGCCGACCTTGTGACCCAAAGCAAACAATCCGACAAGGAAAAGAACGAACAAAAATTGATTTCCGAATCCAATGATCAATGGAAGCCAGATCGATGCATTAATTGATATCGCCAACGGAAAGAAGGGGGCATACAACGCACACAAACCAGGATTGTTCGCATAAAGGGGCACGACTCCCGAAGCAAGAAGACTTGCTCCCTTCATGTAAGAACACTGGTCCCACGCTTCGATATTCTGCAGGTTCGGAAAAACATGACAGTGAAATATGAAACTAAGAGTAACAATCGATGCTGAGATCAACACGACTGATTTCGCAATATGTATTCTATTTTGAGAAACTTCTGCCATGTGATTTATACTTTGGTGAGAGTGTTGACAGATGCTATCGAGAAATACCTCCCCTTGATATGAGAGTCAACGGAAGATAAGACCCTCGACGCTCCACGCATGCGGATTTCCCGTACGGGATGCTTCGACGCTCGGTTAGGTTCAGACATAATAGCTCCATTCGACGAATCATCGATCATAGACGCTTTCCGGCTATCGATACCATGCAATGCTTCTTTGCGTGTCTCACCGTTGATGAGCGTCAGCAGTTTGAGGAACATCACATCAGTGTATAACGCCCTTGGAGATATCCTTTCTAAACGGTTTGGCCAAAGGGATAGCTGTCCCCCCGTTCCATTGTGCTCCTTGAACCTGTCTCGGAGTAAAGGACTGATGTTACATGTTAAAAGATTCAAACGTTGCCGCTCCCTTAGCTCCGTTTTCATCACTCTTCTTCCTCGCTACTGATCAGTCTAACCTCCACTTCTTGCAAAGACAGGGCTTTCATCCATTGGACGACACCTCGCCCTACCGCACATGAACATGTGCATAGGATGATATAGCGTTTCTCATCATGAAGTCAAGCAAATTGTGAGAGAGGCTATGGGGTTGTGCTGCTTTTCATGAAAAAAACCATGCGCATCACGGAGTCTGATGGAATTCTTTCGGCAGCATCGCGTCGGCACGACTGATAGATCGTCAATCTTGGTGCCATTCGGTCATCAAATCGATTCGACAGTGAGTTGAAATACATGTCGATGTCGTTGCGCCGAAGACCTACATCGGCAAGGCGATCGTCCACATGTGCATTCAGCGGGACAGTCTGCTTCAGTTTATAGAATACAAACGCTTGCCGTTGGATGACGGATAACTCGAACGTGCGATTCGACCGATGGAAGTCGGATGGTAGTATTACCTGTTTACCGAATCCTTTCGCAGCGCTCGGAAAGAGGCAGTCGCCAGCGGTCTGATGGCCACCTGTGTGATCAATGACGTCCCACCTGACCAATATCTTAACGATGTCCTCCATCGAACGTTTACTCTCAACCGATCAGGAAAGCCAGATTTGATTTCCGATACAAAATTCTCCATACATGACCATATCTTTTCGATTGTATCGGATCCAAAATTGGAAAGCACTAAAAAAATACGTAAAAAAGCATTTATAAACATGTATGGCCGAACAGCACTCGATGACAGCATCAATGGCAGGTTCAACGGACAGAGTAAGCCATAAAGCGATACGAAACTCGACGTCAATGTTCCGATACCGGCTTCGAAGCACCATGATAACAAACTGCCGAAATTCCGGTAGAAGTACTCTACAAAAGGCCAGCATTGCTCTACGGTATCCGATCCGATATCGAAGAACAGGAAGTACTTTTGCATCGAAAGGAACTCGTGAAACACGCAGAGATACATGCAGAAAAACATGCAGGGAAAAACAAGACGACGAGGGACTCGTCATATCTGTGTCAGGATGTTTAAAAGAAAAGCAATAATGAAGATCGATAGGATTGTTGCTGGTAGGCGAACGTCCCGCCAGTGCATGGAGTCTGACTCGTTCAATTCCGAATTTATTGCCTGGATACCCAATAACTGAATACCCAACAATGGAAAGTTCCCTTCGATCTTGGTTCGGGTGCCACGGGTGGTCAATTCCGGTCGGGAAACATGCATAGCCGACCTGCAATATGGGGACAAATCCTGCGCGGACAGGGAGACGTTCCGATTACGGGATGAAACTTGAACACCATATATCTCAAAGTACTCCAGCGGTGTCCGCGAGATTGGCATGATCAGGAGATCCGAGAGGTCTTCCCGCTTGATGTTCAGAGAGAACGAGAACGATCCATCGTCTTTGGAGTTCGTTACGATTTGCCCTTGAATGAGCATCAAGATGTTATCAGACCGGTCCTTATACATTTTCAACGCAGGGCTGTTGGAAAAAACGGTCAATTCAATCGGAAATGAAATGGACGAGTAGATTGACCAGAGCAACAGACACAGAGAACCCGTAATCGTTACGGTTAAAAAGAGATGACTACTTTCGAACCGCTTCATGGGTGTATCCCACCACAAATGAACGTGAGGGTCAAATTTGAGTCGAATCGGTCATTGACACAGCGACCGTTCAACGGTATTCTTTTCGCGTTTTCGTGTGAAGGTTTGTTCCGTAAACAATTTGTCTCGAGGAGTACCCCGCTATGCGTTCAGAGGATCGCCATGCCGGAAAATCGATATTATTGAGTCCTGCGATGATCGTCTCGTTCTTTCTCACCCTTCTGATCGCATGGCTTGTTCCCGTCGGGGTGCGGGCTCAATCACCGGACATCGATGCTGCTCTCGGCTATCTGATTCAGTCGCAATCGTCTGATGGATCCTGGACATCTTCAACGCTTAAAGCCTCGTCTGTCACCACCGCCCGTGCTGCCGAAGCTCTCCTCAAATGGCGTACTGAAAGCTCCGTTCCGTCCGATGCCGCTCTGGCCCGTGCCTGGGTCCGGCTTGCAGACAGGGATGCCAACCGCACTGAAACACTCGCTGATCGGATCCGCCTCGCCACACTGCTCCCCAATTCATCCATGCTCGAACCGCCTCTTTCCGAACTACTGTCCACGCTCAGTGATCTTCAGAATCCATCATCAGGTGCTCCAATCCCGGGAACAACGCTCGCGTTCAATCTGGGAGGATTCGGTTACGGAACCGGGTACATGGAGGATGCCTGGGATACGACGTGTGCGCTCCGGGCATTGATCGCGCAGCATACGACCGAACCTCTCTCGCAAATCCAGGCTCTGTCCGATCCGATCCTCTGCGCAACCGCACTGTTGCTCGAAGTCGAAAACATTCATCTCTTAACGCCCGGTCAATGTGGATGGCCGGCGCAGGATGTCGAGGAAGCCCCGGATTCAATTGAGAGGACCCCTGACCCGCTCGTCACTGCCCTTACGATCGAAACCCTGGCCTCGATCCCGGACGACCGACGGGCAATCAGCATTGACACTTATTCTTTTCAGGCTCGGATCGATGAAGCGCTCACGCAAGGACTGTCATTTCTTGGAACCTTCCGGCGCGAATCCCAGTCGATGCACTATTATCAGTGGAGTGAATCGACCGATCTTCGCCACCGATTACTCTTGTCTTCCGTCGTGCTCCGTGCCCTTTCCGCCGCTGCTCTTCGTGTGTCGATCGACCCGCTCTCGGTCGAACCGATCCGGGCATTCCTCATTCATAATCAAACCTCGAACGGATCATGGCTCGACGACCCCTTCCTCACTGCGGAAGTGCTGCTCGCACTCGAACGCTCGAAACCCAACCTGAAATTCAGCGGAACACCCAATCTTGTTCCGACGGAAATTCAATACGGCGAACGTCTGGTTCTCAATCTGAATTATTTGGCGTTGACAAATTCCGGCAGTGTCCAGTCCAATGTCACAACCATCCAGTGCCTACTGGTCAGTGCATCGGAGCGTATCGTTCTGGATACCCGATTCGTCCCTGTGCTGCAACCATCCGATTCGCTCGATCCCCTCCCGGTCTTCTCCGGATCCGCAGATATTCTGGGAACATTCGATCTGGTCATCTGTGTCGATCCGGATGATTATGTGGCAGAAGTCAGCGAGCAGGATAACGTGCTCTCACTCGGACAGTTTCGCGTTCTCACTCCCCCGGAACTCGCCATACACGATGTGGTCGCATCGGTCCAGACTCCGATTCCAATACCCGCCCCACCTGTCGGGATCTACGAGGCACAATCGTTTTATCTGGCCTTTTCGATTGTCAATTCAGGCCAGGCAACCGCACATGAGGTTCCGGTCGGTCTGTTCGCTGTTTCGACCTCTGGCGATGAACCGATTCCGCTTCATTTCGACGAACTGTGGATCGAAGGTAAATCGAAGGAAATTCCGAATCCCTCCGCGAATCTGAGACTTACGATCGAGGGCGCTTCTGAAACCGAACCGAATATTGTGGACTGCGTCGTGGGAATCCATCAGGATCCATGCCGGCATCTCGATGAACTCGCTCCTGAAAACTCCCATGTTCCTCCCGGAGTGTTCCGTATCGAGGTTTCAATCGGGGAGTTCGACGACTCCATACCGGATGATAATTCGGCGTCGTTTGAAACCCTTCAGGTGAGTCCCGTTCTGGACGTTCAGTTCGCTGAATTCCAGACTGATATTGCAGAACCTGCGGTTTTATTGAATTGTGATGGAGGCGTGTTCCCCCGGGATCCCGATACGGGCATCTACCAGATCAATGCCGGTGAGAAACTGTTGGTCTGGCCGATCCAGGTTCAAACGATCAAGCTGGTTCCCGACGCCGGCGAAGTCCGGATCAGCGATATCGGGATTGCGTTGAGTTGGACGCGCGAGGGTTCATCAGCGTTCACAGGTTTCAGCCAGTTCTATTACTGGGGAAACCTGGATTCACAGACTGGTGGAAATTGGGACTGCTGGGCACCCTCGAAACCATGGTCCATCTCTCACTGGATGCGTGATCCAATTCCCGGACTCTGTTCATGGTCCGAGAATCAAACTCTCATGCTGGATACTGCGAACGCAGACAGCGGCGAACCGCTGAACCCCGGTCTGTACACACTCCGGTTGACACTCGATCCGAATGGTGATTACGACGAGACTCCCGTGGGTGAAAGCAACAACAACTACGATGGGATCCAATTCCGAATCAGGGGCGATCCGAATCTGACTCTGATTCGTGATCAATCCTCCTTTATTCCGACTCCATCGCAGTTCGGCACGGAATACTCCGGCGTGATCACTCTTTTTAATGCCGGTGAAACCGTGATCGATACCGGTGCCTCGGGCTTCGATCTGTTTCATATTGAACTTGGGAACTCTCCGGACGTGTACGATGTCACGCTTCAGGAATTTCCCAGTCATTTACGAATCGAGCCCGGTGAATCGATCACAACTCCTCCGATCTCATGGTTCATACCACAAGGCGTGCAGCTCGATCCCATCGTTCGTGTGATCCTCGATCCCGGCAATGCATGGCGGGAAGGAGCAGACGGAGAAGCCGACAACCTGGTTGAATTCTGCCTGGAAGGTCCCGATTTCGTCATCGCCTCGATCGAGGTTATGACGGTTCCGGGAGGATCCGGAGATGAGCAGTTTCTGCGGGCAGGCATCGGCAATCCTGGAGAGTCCTATTTTGGAGATCGGCCCCTGACCGTCGAATTCGTTCAATTCATTCCGGAATCCACGGATCTGTGGGTGCTTGACAGCCAGTCGATACTTCCGTCCGACATCCCTCTTCACGGTGACGTTTTCAATGTCGAAATGGCACGGTCTAAAATACCATGCGGGGAATCGCTCATCCATGTCCGGATCAACTCGGATCTAAACATCTTCGAGTCGGACTATGACAATAACTTCCTGGAGAATACAGATTCCATCGAACGCAATGACGAGGAATGTCTGATCGATTTCAGCACGGATCCCGCCTGGGTCGGATTCCCAAATAATCCGAATGCGATCATCAATGCGGGAGAGATCATCACGGTTCATGGTAAAGTCGCCTGCGATCGAATGAACCGGGAGAATGGTTGTTTGCTGGACGATTATCCGCTGAAGGCACGGGAAATATCTGTTGCGTTTTATCATTCGGAAATTGCTCCCGGTAATCTGATTCATTCGTTCTGTCTCGATCTGACCAGTAAACCGCGAGTGTGTGATTCTTGGCCGTGGCTCTACTCCCAATCTATCTCGAGTTGCTTCCACCCGGACTCTTTCGATTGGAATCCGGCGAACGATGGTCTCGTCGGTGAAATTCCCATCATTTATGTCGTCGATGAAGAAGACCAGTTCAGAGAAACGAACGAATTCAACAATCGAGCCGATTTCCGCACGACGTTGAATGTTCGGTACATTGATCTGAGTGTCATGGGATCGGATATCCGTCTGAGTCATGACGTGCCGATCCAGGGCCAGGAGTTCGGAATCGAGATCCGGACGAGGAATCAGGGAACACAGGAACTTGCATATCAGGTCGAAGCTGAAGTCGTGATCGAGATCACCGATGCGGGTGGGCAGTCACTTGCGGCGTACCCCCGGCATGAATGGCATCACTTCACTCCCCAGGAAGTCTTCCCGATCACCATCGAAGCGGATTGGCCGCAAGGCGAGTATACACTAACCGTCCGGATGGACCCGACTGATGTGATCCGGGAATTTGGCGGAGGGGAGTCGAACAACATCGTTGTCAGGCCGATCATCGTGTCTCCACCGGTCAATCTGAAGGCCCTTTCGCTGAGTCTGGAACAAACGGAGTATGGCGTATCATGCGAGGCAATCGATTCGAATTGTTCCGTTTTTGTCGGCAGACCGGTCGATCTTGAGGGTGTTTTTCTGAATCAGGGCGTCACGGAAGTTTCACAGGTTACGGCGGGATTGTATGTTTCCGATCCGGAAGCTGGATTTCCGGGTGCCGCATACCTGTTCGACCGTCTCGAAGCGAACGGCACCGGGACGATCGCATCGGAAGACTCCTGGTATCCGCAGGTCGAATCCGATTGCGATCTCGTGCTGGTCGTCGATCCGGATCAATCGATCGAAGAACCCGATGAAGCGGATAACGAGTTATCCTTTGAACTTCATATCGTGAACCCCCAAAAACCGGATTTGGTAATGAGCAATTTGATCATGACGGGGAATCCGATTCCCGGGATCATCCGCGAGGGCGATACCCTTCATGTTTCAGCGCAACTTCGAAACGACGGTCTCCGACCGATTCCTGACGGATCAGACTTTGAAATAGGGTGTTACTTTTCGAGCACGGTGACTCCGGAGGAATTCTGGTCGATGCTCAGTGAGGGTAGTACCGAACTGGTTCCGCTCAATACCTGGAATGTCGATGAGCCACTCGATATCGGAGAGGAAGTCACGATTGCGTTCGATTGGACGATCAATGATGTCCGAGGTCCGGGGAAGATTTACGTCATGGCCGATTCGAGGATCTCGACGGTGAATCCGAATGGCGATGTGGACGAAATCTGGGAATCGGTCTGTCCGATCAGGGGTGGATGCAATGTTGTCTCGGAGCACATCCTGATCCATTCCGATCAGCATCATTTCGACACGGCACGGGAAGGAGGGGTCGAGTGGTTGCTCGATCATCAGCATGTTCGTAACGTCGGTGAGACCGGGAAACTCAAGGCGACTTACTACAATCTCGATCCGCAGCAGTATGGCCCAGGTGACTCGATTCCAGACTCTTTCGGTCATTACATCCTGCTCGATGCCGACAATGCGACCCCCGGCATCAATCCGCTATTGACACGGGTCGAAGATGGCACTCAGATCGGTTTCTTCGACGATATCGGGAACATTCCCGGATTGACTCCGGATCATTTTGCCGTGGTCTATGAGGGGTACCTCCATACACAAACAGAATCTGGTTCTCAGTTCCGGTTCAAAGTTGATGCGAACGACAGCCAGAATAATCCAAAAGGCCGTGGCTGGATTTGGCTTAATAACCGGATCTTGTCTCCGTATGATCTGCAGTATTCTCCCCCACTGATAACAAATCTTCCCATGGATGATCATAAGTTTCAGGCGGTTTTTGTCCGATATAACCGGGAAGACCTGGCGGATCTGACTCCAGGTCAAGACTGCGTATTTGAGCTTGATATCCAAAATACCGTGCCCCCTACGTTAGAGCCTATCAATGCGTCCGATTACCGCCTGGCGGATGGCCCGTATTCGTTCGGTCTGTGGGATGATCAATACAATCAATTCAAACAGGGGATGATTGGGGTTCTCTTCGCGACGGCATGGCAGCTCTACGGGCATCTCGATGATCGTCTGTCGTATCTGCCCATGGAAGTCCCGGAGTATCTCGCGCTGATCGACTTCATTCTGAATCAGCAGAACGATACGGGGAGTTGGGATGAATTGCCCTTTGAATCGATCGCGGTCAATCTTTGGGCACTGGCACTGGCAAGAGATACGCTGGATCTCCTTTCGGATCCCGGGGTTCCCGATCTGTCTGATCGAGTTTCATCCCTTAAGGCCCGAATCGGTACGATCACGTGGCCGGGCGGACCGCAAGCATCCGGAGCGATCCATGCGGCCGTTGATTATTTATCGAAGACGATCCGTCAGATCGATGGGTTTTCCGGTACTCCGACATGGCCGGATGCCGGTTTTTTTCATCGAACCGACGAGTGTGCACTCGTTCTGCGTTCACTCGCGGCCGTCGATTCGGATATATCCCATTTTGATTCCTACATCCCGGGGTATGGTGCCGACACGGGGACTAATCTCGTCGAATCCCTGCTGCACATGTTCTATCTGACCTACGTCAATTGTTCTTCCCAGAAGCAGTATTGGGGACCCTACCCGGGGGACGGATGCAATCTAGGATTATGGTGGACACCGATCACTCCAATGCTCCAGTTTCATTCCTGTAATAGCTCCCAGGAGATTGATCTTGCTTCTGCTATCAATTTTATCAGCGAAGGGCTTGATGACTCGTATCTTGGCACTAAGCCTACACTTCACTGGTCGATTCCGACCGTCACCCATACCCTCGCAAGCTGGACGGATTTCAAGGACTGCACAGACAGCCCGTACAACCTGACCCATTTGTGTGAGTATCTGGACAATCTGATATCCCGATTCCCTCCGGCGGCGCTTTGGAATTCCACGGGAGATCTGTTCTATCTAAACATCGGTTACCCAATCTATCAATGCGACGAGGTGGAGAGTTCCATCCGGATGAATCCGGAGCCCGATGACCGTAAATTCTGTTTTCCGGTGCTCGACCTCATCCGAATCCGGGATAATCTGAGTCGATGGACCGGTACACTTCCACCTGGATTCCCCGATCTTGATCTGTTTGACAATCTTATCCGGCGTCAGATGTCCGGTGTCCGAGACTACATTACTCCTCTGACGGCCGGTGTGCCATTGAAAGCCAATGCTGCGGAGTCCTGGGAAGTAACAGCAATGGTCATGAAAGCGCTCGATGTAGCGCGAATATGGCAACCGGAATCTAGCCTCACACCGAGTATCGATCATGCACTTGGGGAAGCCGAATCTCGATTCACAACCTTCGGCAACATGGAATTTATGCCTTTTCATTTTTTGATTGGCGACCCATCTTCCACTCCGGATAGTATGGGGAGAATGATCTGGGCGCTGGCGGATCGATACGATCAGCTTCCAGCGAACACTCAGAATTTATTCAACCGGTTGGCTCTGCAGATGTATACACGCAGAAACGCGGATGGAGGAGTCGGGACATATCTGACATGCGATCATTCCGGTGCTTCCATTAATTTTTATACTCAGATAATGCTGATTGGTTTGATAAAAGCCGGGTATCTATGGTCCGATCCGGACATTCAGCAGATTACCAACCTTCTTTTCAACACTTTCTGGGAAGGAGGCGCGGACGGTTTCGAGTTCGAAACCGGTGAATCGATCTATGCGCAGATCATCTCCACACTCCCGGGTGCGCAGACCGAGTTGCCCGAGCTGCAGCAGATTTATTTGCAATCGCGTGAACATCTGCTGGCGATGCACCAGAATACCTACGACGGGGGTTGGTCCTACAATGCCCATCCCCCGTCCGGCTTGTTCTTCAGTTCTACGGTCGATGCCACCGCCATGAGTCTCATCGCTCTGACCCACAATCACACTGGCGAGTACACCCTGGCAGAAAAAATAGCGATCAGCGAGGGTGTCAACTGGCTGCTCCTGGCACAGATCAAGTCGGATGATCCGCTCTATGTCGATGAATTTAACGGCTGGGGTGCGAATCTTGGATCAAAAACAGCCAATACTCGCGACACGGCACTCGCGGTCTGGGCACTCCATGCTGTCGACTGGTATGCCGAAATCGACGTCACAGCGTACATAAACGGCTGCGATCCCACACCCCCCGTCGAAATCTGGACCTTTCATCCCGGTGAAACCGTGCCGGTTGATATCTACCTCGATCGCATCCTCAATCTCAGTCAGCCGGACTCCTCTCTGATCTACCGCGTTGTATCCGAGAGTTCCCCCTCCTCTGATATTCTGACGGAGTTCGCTTTCAACGACACCTTCCCGACATCCAACCGATTCTCCCATTCGTTCACAATCCCACTCGGAACTCAGCCCGGACAGTATATTCTGATTGTAAACGCGGCTCAGGGAGACGAAACCGGTGCTGATATGAATACATTCCGGATCCGGATTGAGCCGGACGCACTTCCCGATCTGGTCGGACGCGATCTGGAGGGTACGCACTGGATCCTGCCGGAAGGAACGGCGCGTATCGAGATGACGATATGGAATCAGGGAAATGCCCAGGCCAATGCTTCCCAGGCGATGCTCTATCTGAATGACCCGGACAACTGGCTCAAACCGGCAACGGCGCTTCATTCATTCTACGTGCCGATGCTCCCGGTGGAACGTATGGCCCCGATCGAGTACGAATGGATCCCGGATCTGCCGCCGGGTGTTTACCCGCTTTATCTCGTGGTCGACAACGGGAACCAGATTGATGAATCCGACGAAACAAACAACAAGTACCGGTTCGATCTCAGAATCGAGCCACTCACGATTTCCTGGCTGGGAGCGGGTCCGGATCCATTCTCCCCGGCTAATTCTCCAGGGACCCTCGATACGACCGGTTTTTACTTCGAACTGAACGGCCCATCCTCCGTCCTCGCTCGGATTACCCGACTGCTGCCGAATGGCACCGTCGAATTCGTCCGCGAGATTCAGACCGGTTGCCTGGAGGACGGCCTGCACCTGATCCCCTGGGACGGACGCGACGTGACGGGCGAGGTCGTCACGGCATCGGATCGGTATCATGTCGAACTGATCTGTGATCTGAACGGTGAATCGGTAGAAGGCGATGTCGAGGTGGATAATATCGCTCCGATCGTGAACCTGGCGGGTTTCGACGCTCCGTTGTGCCTCACGGGGGTCATCCCGATCGACGGTACCGCGACTGATCGGAATTACCTCGATCTGTCCGATAACTTTAATGATTTCAAATTGATCGCGCGAGTGGTGGGTTCGTCGGTGCAGGAAGAATTCATCTGTTCCGGGATGACTCCGATTGAAGATGATCGGCTCTGTATATGGGATGCCTCAGGAGTCGGGCCGGAAGATTACGATCTTGAACTGGTGGCTCGGGATTCGGCGGGTAACGAATCGCAGACAACAACTACCGTTCGGATCGTCGAACCTCCCCCCTGTCCGCTCGTAATCGATCCGGTTCCCGGGTCGACGTTGCAGACTGCGGAACGGCGACTGTCCATCTCCGGCGTGGCGTTCACCCGGCAACTCGTTGTCATCATCAATGGCGAGAGCCAGATTCACGATGTCCAGACCTTTTTCAATATCGATGTCGAGCTTCCGGCCTGCGAGCATGTTATTCAGGTTGTCTCGCTCGATTCATGCGGCAACATGAGCCCGGATTGCCAGGAGTTTTCGGTTATTGTCGATGAGGTATCTCTGGCCCAAACCCTTGGGGGTAATAGCCTGGCACCGATGACATTTGTCCGTGGAAACACCAATATCCGGGATCGCAGACGCGCGGGACCGGCTCTGGACGCCTGTGCGACCTGGACAATTCGTGATGCGGATGGAACGATCCTGAATCAGGCACCCGACGGGTCGATCATCAATGCGCTCGAGTTTTCTCCGTGGATCGAAGACTCCGATCCTGGAACGGTCTCCTCGACATGGCAATGGACACACGAGATCTCCGCGCTCAGTGGATCAGCCTGTCACACGACTCTCGGCGCGCTCGGGATGGGGATTGAGATGCACGCATTTTCGGATGCGTCCACCCCGATCACTATCGGCAAAAAGCAAAGTCTCGTGCAATATGTCTATCTCGCTCCGGAACAGCCACCGGATGCACTCGCCGTCGTGCTCGAACTGCGAGACATCCGTGTGGGGATCTATTGGGGGAGTGACGATATCACCGGTTTGCCCGGCGGCGGCATCCGAGCAGGTGAACTTCCTGCATCGGGTGACTGGTCGAGGCTCAATATCGACGAGTCCTTGATGCAGTTGAGCGGGCAGAAGATCACCGGGATGTGGTTTCTGACTCGAAACGGATTCGCGTTCTGGGATCATACGACGATAGGATTCCATGAGATGTGTTGTTCGATCGACCCGGGACGCCAGTGCGATTTCCCGTTCGAGTGGTTTACCGGTCGCCTTGCCGCAGGAGATTACTCGTTCACCGCCGATCTCGCGCTGAATGATCTTGCATGCTACTCCATCAGCACACCATTCAATATCTTCCTCAGTGAGGGTCTTGAATGTTCGCTGGTAACCGATGACACCATCTATTCGGAAAACGACACGGTTGAGGTTACGTCCGATTTGTTCAACATGGGTCTGAACAGTACCCAGGAGGATCTCGATGTGTCGGTCATCGTGCGGTATCCGAGCGGTGAGATGGAGCAGCTTCTTGCATACACGATCGATTCGATGCCGCCGGACACCCATCTGGTTCGTACTGCGATGTTCCAGACGGAGAGCCATCCGCAGGGTGAATACCAGATCGAACAGACCGTTGCCCGAGGCGAGACGGTCATCACGACATGCTTGAGTTCGATCCAGATCTACTGGAACCCCGCTGGATATCTCGATCCGATCTGCTCGACGGATCCCGGGACTGCTCCGATCGGATCCGAAGTTGGTCTTGCATACAGTATTACCAATCGCTATCCCGAGAATCTGCAGAATATCGAGATATGGTTTGATGTGTTCAATGAGGTTTCGGGCGACCTGACAGACTCGACTTCACATGAAATGATTCCGCTGATAGCGCAAGGACAAGCGCATCAGGCGGTTCATATTCTGAACACCGATGGATTCACTCCGGGAGACTATGCGGCATTCCTGATGGTTCGGCACGAGAGCTATGAGACCACGCTCTGTCTGACATGGCTGACCCTCACCGAACAACCGACCGCCACTCCGACTCCGACATGCACACTCATTCCGACCAACACGCCGACCTGGACACCAACCGACACACCGACGGCCATTCCGACGGACACGCCGACCTTCACTCCATCCCCATCTCCGACATACACCGATACACCAACCCCGACTCCGACATGCACACTCATTCCGACCAACACGCCGACCTGGACACCAACCGACACACCGACGGCCATTCCGACGGACACGCCGACCTTCACTCCAGCGCCACCCACGTATACTCCAACACCTGCGCCGACCTGGACCCCGGTCCCGACCGTGACACCGACTCCGAACGATGTGGTTTGCATCACTATCCGCAGGGGTGAATCGAACTGCGACATTCATGATGCCTATATCTGGCAGTCTCAACCGGATTATCCGCATAACAGCTCGACACTCTATACCGGTATTGTCAACGATGGTGAGAAACAGTCACTGATCGATTTCGAGTTGCCTGAGACGCTGATTCTTGATCAGATTGAGATCGTTTCCGCGACACTCAATCTTCGAACCAGAGGTCAGATTGGATTCGATGTCACCATATATCCAGTTAACACAAGCTGGTCAGAATCCACGGTAACTTGGAATTCATTCGATGATCACTTTGATGATGATATCTCGGCGCTATGGAGTGTTTCAGGTGAGCAGGTGTCGTTTGACTTGACAGAGATATTCACAGCATGGTCAAACGGACGCGACAAGTATGGTGTGGTGTTGATATCCGATCCTTTACCGACAAGTGCTAATCGATCAGTATCCACCTATACAGATTATTATTCATCGGAAGCCTCCGGTAATAGACCCAATCTGGTCCTGTGTTATCGTCCGGCTAATACACCAGTACCAACTTATACGGTTACCCCTTTTCCGACATCGACGCCTCCACCATCGTTCACTCCGACACCACAGCCTCCGACACCCACACCGCCGCCATCGCCGACTCCGTCACCGTTCCCTTGTCTCGGGAATCCAAGCCTTGAATTCGATCCCGATGAATGGATCGCCGTTTCGTCCGGTCAGACAGCGGTCTCGACCGGAGATTTATGCAACACAGGTGGTCCTGGCGGTGATTGCGCAACCGATGTTCATTTCTGGTGGGATGAAACATCGTGCGGTTTTGTGGATTCCGTGCAGTTTTCCGGTGATTTTGCTCTCATGATGGGAGGTGACTGTCGAGATCTGACGGTCACCGCTACCATGGCGGGGCTCTGGGCTTCCCAGCCCCCCGGAACAGAGGCCACAGCCTGGCTATACGCCGAACCGATGAACCGTCCCGGACACGTCGCCCATGTTCGATTGACGATCACCCGTACATCGAGTTCCCGATAGGAGTGCGATCCATGAAACGCAAGCTGATTTCCGCCACAGTTCTGATCATCATTACCTCATCCTTCGTGCTGATTCACGGAGTCGTTCAACGAGATCTGAAACAGACTCTCGCACCCTATCGATCTTCTGTCCGAACGTTCTGCAAAACAGCCTCGACTCTTCGCCGGGCGATCGATCGAATGCTGCAGGAAGGCGAAAACCACAGCTTCGCTCCTGGCGTCTACGACGAATTCGTTGACAGATTCGAAGCGTTGAAGCAGGACGCCTCGGATCTGCAGGTGGTTCTGGATGAGACAGCCTCGGATCTTGAAAAGAGTAAAGCGCTGCCCGAATGGAGGAAGTCACACGCATCCCTCGAATCGACACTGAACTGGATCGAACTCTTCTCGG
>CAYYMM010000100.1:0-17513 GCA_964472395.1 uncultured bacterium
TCGTATTCCTGGAGTTCGATTTTCCGGATATCGATGACGTCATTCCATTCGGCCCCATGATGTTCTGGGGCGCTTGGTATGTGTCTGCGGAGGCGTATGGGTATGACGTCAGAGAATTCTGGCTTGATGATGAGCATAAATGGACACCAACTCCGGCATCCTCGCCGGGAGCGACGAATACGCCAGGTCCGAATCCATCCTCAACGCCGACACCGGGACTTTACGAACCCGGCGATCTGTATTCCGTCGATGGTATTACCGGAAACATGCGATTTGCCCCGCCCACAGGTCCGGGGGGGTTTCTGCAGGGCTCACCGGCAAATGAACCGTGCCGCAACGAGATCGATGGAGTACAGTTCAGGCATGTGCTGACTCGTGCAATTGCGGTGATGGAAACGGAAGTCACCCGACAGATGTGGGCGGATCTTAAATCGGTCCAGCCGGACCTTATGGATGATCCGAGCTTTCCGGACCTTGGCCCGACCATGGCCCATCCCGTGCAAAATGCAACATGGACCCAGGCCGTGTTATTCGCAAATCTGTTGTCACTGCAAAGCGGCTATTCCCGCTGTTATTATGCGGATGAGAACTTTACGGTGCCGGTGAACCTGCAGAACTACCTGGGTCCAGTCTTCTGCGATTTCAATGCCAACGGATATCGCCTGCCGTCAGAGGGGGAGTGGGAGTATTTTACTCGGGCAGGCACAACAGGGATTTTCCCGTTTGATGAGGGGCAATATTCGACCGCGACCTGTGATTACTGCACACCGGGCCTACTGCCGGCACTGGAAGCCCACTGTGTCTACTGCGCCAATGTCCCCAGCGAAAGCGAAGTTGTCGGAAGCAAACTCGCGAATCCCTGGAATCTGAAGGATACACTTGGAAATGTATGGGAATGGTGCTGGGACAAAGGCGCGTACGAATATCCCGAAGGTGAACAGACAAACTACACCGGTCCATCGGAAGGGTATTACCGCGTCTATCGGGGTGGGGGCTTCTACTGTTTCCCACGCTACTGTCGATCGGGAAATCGGTCTGGTTATTACCCGGATTTTACCTCCCCGGAGTTGGGTTTCCGCCTGGTGCGGACAATCATCTGATCAAGCGAATGGCATCGCGCATATCCAGTCCTTCAGTTCAAGGCATCGACGCGATGGTCGACTGATCCAGCTATGCTCTGGAAGCCGATTCCACTGGATCGCGGGAAACAAACCTGTCGATCGATAACTCCTTGAGGTCGGACGATACATGGCGATCATCGGAAATGGCCCGATACCGGCATAAATTGGATTTCTCCCCTCTCGATGTGACACAATACCAGACCTGCCTGTCGCCTGAAGGAGGAGTTTAATGACGTCGAACAAGTTGGCAAAATTATATCTGGGGATCACTTTCCTGGTATCTGTGTTCCCGATGTCGGTCACCGCAATCGCACCGGATACGGTGTTCGTGGAAGTGCCTGCACCGTCTGCGGTTCCGGAAGGACTCGCCCCCATCCGGTCTTACGAGTATGGCTCGTTTGTGTGGATGGAACTCACGAAACAGGATTTCGACACGCTCAAGACCTCCCAGGCTGCCTTCACGGAACATCCGGATATCCACACGCTGATTCTCGGTGAACAGGCAATCGACACGCGTCACGGTCTTCCTCTCCTCCCGCAGGAATGGGATACGATCCCGTCGACGGACGCCGACCTGTATATGGTCAAGTTTTCAGGCCCGACCCGCGATGAATGGATCGAGGACCTGCGATCCGCAGACCTCGAGATCGTTCAGTATATTTATCCATTCACTTATGTGGTCTGGGGTAGGCCAGAGCAGGTCAAACTGGCGGCTGTTTCGAACACGATTGTCTGGACAGCGCCATTCGCTCCGGCCTATCGCGTGCTGCCGAAATGGAGAAATCTATCGGAAACGGCAATCGACATGGATGTGCTGATGGTTCGCGCCGCGGACACGGACGGGATCATCGAGACGATGGAAGCGCTCGGAGGTATTCCGGATGGCCGGGCAATCCTGAACGCCACCTTCGAGATCGCGGGATTCAGGATGGCCGGATCAACGTTCCATCTGGCGGCTCAGATCCCCGGCGTCTACAGCATCCAGCCGCGACCGACGGATGGCGGGTTGCGGGGTGAGATGAGTAATCAGGTCAATGTCAACAACGTGGACGTCACGAATCTCGCCTTTCCCGGTTACAACACATGGCTTACCTCCGTCGGGCTGAACGGTTCGGGGGTCATCATGGCCAACGTCGACTCGGGTGTCCAGGAAACACATCCTGATCTCGTGAACCGATTTCTGACCTGTACGGGAACGACATGCAGCTCGACAAGCAGTTCGCACGGCACGCATACGGCCGGGATCATGGCGGCGGACGGCTCGTCCGGCACGGTCGATTCCTACGGCTTCCTGCGCGGGCTTGGCGTGGCACCGGCGGCCAATCTCGTCGAACAGGTTTACAGCCCTTACTACACCTACACCAACGGCATGCTGATGCTCATGTCGGATTCCTATACCAACAACGCTGTTCTGTCGAGCAACAGCTGGGGTCCATCGGGATCGGCTCAGGGTTACGACAACGACACGATGCAGGTCGATATCGGCGTGCGCGATGCGGTCTCCGGCACCGCAGGCAACCAGCCGCTCCAATATATCCTGTCGTTCATGAACGGCAACGGCGGGACCTCCTCACAAGGCAGTCCGGACGAGGCCAAGAACTGTTTTACGATCGGATCGACGAAGCTGCAGAACTCGGGCGGATCACAGATTCTCCAGATCGACGATATTTCCTCCAATTCGGCGCACGGGCCGGCGCTGGACGGGCGGAAGATCCCGCACATGGTCGCGCCGGGCTGTTACGTCGATTCGACTATCCCGACGAACTCCTGGGGCACGATGTGCGGCACGTCGATGTCGTCGCCGCATGTTTCCGGAGCGGTCGCGCTGTTCTTCCAGTATTACCGCGGGTTGTTCTCGGGTATGAATCCGAGCGCCGCTCTGGTAAAGGCCGCGTTCATCTCGTGCGCGCATGACCTCTCCGGTCATCTCGACGCCGACGGCGGGACGCTCGGCCACCCGTTCGACTCCAAGCAGGGCTGGGGCCGCATGGACCTTGAAGCCGTTGTCGATCCGGCGGTTCCTGTCGTGTACTTCGACAATCCCCTCACACTGGACAATACCGGTGAGCAATGGGAGACGACGCTGAACGTGTCCGACACTGGTCAGCCGCTGCGGATCATGCTGGTCTGGACCGATGCGCCGGGGCATGGACTGGGCGGATCGACTCCTGCCTGGAACAACAATCTCAATCTGGAGGTGGTCTACGGCGGCAATACGTATCGCGGCAACTATTTTGCGGCGAGCGGATGGTCGCAGACGGGAGGCTCGGCGGACGGGATGCATAATACCGAAGGCGTTTTCATCGGGCCGACGGCGTCCGGAAGCTTCACGGTGCGGGTGGTCGGCGCGAATATCTCCTCCGACGGCATACCGAACTCCGGAGATACCACGGATCAGGATTTCTCGATCGTGGTGCGCAATGCGAACATGGGCACTCCAACGCCGACGCCATCGGGACCGACGCACACGCCGACAATCACTCCGACGCCGACTCGAACTCCGACGCCAACGAATACGCCGGTCCTCAGTTCCTGCACGGTCATGCTCGTCGACGACGACAACAACGCCCCGGACTGCCTCGCGTACTACACGGCCGCGCTCGATGCACTGGCGTACGGATACACCGTCTTCACGGTCGGCACGGGCAGCGAGAACGGTCCGACGGCGGCACAGATGGATCCGTACGATATCGTGATCTGGTTTTCAGGCGACAAGTTCGGCTCCAGTTCGGCCGGGCCCAATTCGACAGACGAAGCCTCGCTCACGACCTATCTCGATACCGGCGGACGGCTGTTCCTCGATGCACAGGATTATCTGTATGACATGGGGCTGACGACATTCAGTCAGACCTACCTGGGCGTCAGCACGTTTACGAATGACTCGGCGAACGCCACCTCCATTACAGGTGTCGCCGGTGATCCGGTCGGTGACGGACTCGGCCCGTACGCATTGAGTTATCCGGCAGGATTCTCGGATTACGGCGATATCGTCAATGCCGGTACAGGCGCGTCGGTCGCATTCCAGAGTACACCGATCGGGAACAATCTGTGTGTCGACAAGGCGAGTGGATCCTGGCGGACGGTGTTTTTCGGTACGTCCTGGGTGCCGGTTTATAACAGCAGTACCGCCAACGGGCGCGCTGCTTTGCAGGCGATCCTGGATTACCTCTGTCCGGTAACGGGTCCGACGGCAACGCCAACCCGAACACCCACACCCACGAGTACGCCTGTTCCGCCGACAAACACGCCGACCTTCACACCGACACCGACCACTACTCCGGTTCCGCCGACCGCAACACAGACACGAACGCCCACGCCCACGAATACGCTAATGCCGCCAACGAACACGCCGACGCGGACGCCGACTGCAACAGACACACCCGTTCCGCCGACAAGCACTGCGACAGGGACGCCAATCCCAGCCACGAATACCCCGACGTGGACACCTGTCCCGCCGACGAATACGCCTGTAATGCCGACAGCCACGCAGACCAGCACTCCGGTTCCGCCGACTGTAACACCGACGCGAACGTCGACGCCCACACATTCACCGGTACCTCCGACGAATACGGCAACGCGCACCTCCACACCGACGAATACC
Source organism: uncultured bacterium (assembly GCA_964472395.1). Taxonomy (GTDB): domain Bacteria; phylum CSSED10-310; class CSSED10-310; order CSSED10-310; family CALFER01; genus CALFER01. The sequence goes on from CAYYMM010000100.1 coordinate 4,723, forward strand.
CCGGTTCCGTCCACGAGCACGCCAACTCGGACCCCCACGAGCACTACTACTCCGGTACCACCGACGAACACGCCCGTCCTGCCGACGCCCACCGGCACATTCGTCCCGCCGACTGCTACCTCGGTACCTCCGACTGACACTCCCACCATCCCGTCCGCGACGCCCACTCCGGAATGCGACACACTCGGTGTAACACTGGAAATGCCCGGCGACCTGTTTCGTTCCGGTGATCTCTGTTGGCTGCGTGCGCACGTGTGCAATGACGCGACCGAGACGCTTCAGGGTATGCCTCTGTTTGTGGTGCTCGATGTAGTCGGGGCATACTGGTTCTGGCCGACATGGTCAAGTGATATCGATTATGACCGTCGCGATTTCGTGCCGGGCCAGACAACGGTTGGGATCATTCCGGAATTCACATGGCCCGAGAACGACTCGGCATTCAGTGGTGCGATGTTCCACGGTGCAGTGCTGGACCAGGAGATGACGACACTGCTGGGTGAGATGGGCAGTTGGCGTTTTGGCTGGCGTTGAGCCGGGCGTGTTGAGAATCGGAATCCGGGGAGTTCGGATATGTCGCGTCTGGGAGCGATTCGAGTCTGCTGGGTGAAGGTGCAGCGACATTCAGGTAGATGCCGGATATCGCTAGATGCAGGAGCAGTGCCGCCTGCCTGCTGATCTCAGTCGAATGGTGATCGCGGCATGCTATTGGTGCCATCCGAAGGTGAAAACACCGAAGTCTCCAACGAGTTCCGTCATGTCTTGGTTGGTGATCCCTGTATAAAAGTTGACACCGGACGCGGTACCAGCACCTGACGGCCATTCAAAAACCGGAATGACTTCGATAAACTGGACACCGGGCAGGATATCGATCATGTAGTAGGAGAAATCATCAAATTCGGGTGCGAAGATATAGAACCCGGCAATCTCCAGGATAACGAATACCGGCATGTCTTCCATGGTGTTAACGGCGGAACTGCAGATCACGACATCGCAATAGCATGCATCACCGGGACCAAAGTCCGACGATGGCATGATAATGTCACATCGGGTCTGTTCACACTCATATGCGTTCTGGAAGAAGTGGATTCCCATATCCACCTGACCGGTATCGTGAACGCGATCCGTCCGTGTCGAGGCTTCACTCAGCAAGTATATCTCATTGTTCAGTGTGAACGAGGTTTCTGCGCTCAAACCGCCTCCTGCATTCAGACACGGGCTGTCAACGGATTGCCCGGCGTCGATCTGACTTAAAAAGTAAAAACCATTATAAGCCTCGATGAAGACAGGATCCTCATCGATGTTCCCGGTGCCGGCATACCCCCCCTGGATATCACTGTAGGTTATGGTAGTCGTCCCTGAGAACACGAACACCTCGTCGATCTCATTGCTCCAAAGAATCGAGTTTCTCGCGGCAAGAGACCCTCCATTCTGTGAAATGGCGCCGCCGCCGTCCGATGCGTGATTGCCGTTGAAGGTGCAATTGGTGACATCACATTGAGAATCGATTGCAGAGACCCCCCCACCGAATTCATGGACCGTGTTCCAGTCAAATAGACAATCGAACAGTGTCAACGTGGAAGCCGTACCGAATATTCCACCACCACCTGAACCGCCGTCGTTCGTAGCAAACTCTCCACCGATAACTACCATTGATGCAGACTGGGTGAAAGCAGCTCCGCCAGCCGATCCGGCGCTGTTGGTATTCAGGAACGAAAACAGGATCTGGAGTTCGGAGTTCTCGGAAAAGATGCCACCGCCATGTCTTCCCGCTGAGTTGCTTCGGAGCAGACAGTGTGACAGACGGGCGGGGTTCGCACCCGGTGCCGCCGAGATATAGATTGCGCCTCCGTCTTCACCGCTCGTATTCACTGCCAGATCACATCGGTTGAATATTGCCGATACATCTGAAAAAACATTCCCATAAAACACACCACCCCCGCTCATGTCAGCTGAATTTGTCTGGATTCGGCAATCTGAAAGCAGTAACGAGGAGTTCTGGCTGTAGATGCCGGCTCCAAAAACGGCAAGATTGTCACTGACAGTGCAGGAAGCCATCGTCAGATTCGAATCAGCAGTGAAAATTCCGCCACCGCTGGTATCGGACCTGTTGCCGCTGATGCTGCAAAACGACAACTCCAGTGAGGAGCCATTAAAGATTCCGATTCCCCCTCCCAGGATTTCTGACCAGTTATCGGAGAACTCGCACAATGCGATCGAGATGGTGGATGCATCCAGTGTCAATCCGGCTCCGGGAGATGCTTGACGGGTGGCCGGCTGCCAACCCCCCCGGATGGAGAAGCCTTCAATCCGGGTTGCGGGTGCGGGTGGGATGTTCTGGCAGATCAAAACACGGTTCGTATCTTCTGCATCGATGACCGGAAGAGAATCATCTGTCATCCTGATCAGTTTTACTCCAGCTTTCATCATGATCGGGAATGTCTCGGGATACGTGGGATCGGATACGTTGTACGTTCCCGCCGCAACACGGATTTCATCACCGGAGTCTGCTCCCGCCATTGCGGAAGTAATCGTCTGATAGTCATGACCCGTCGAATGTCCCACCGTCAAAACGGACCCGCTCACACTGATCGGTAGGGACAATACGATCGCGATGAAAGGAAACCATGTGTTTTTCATGGGAGGTTCCTCCTGCAACCAGTCGATATCAGTTTAGCTTAATAGAACGATGATTTAACTCTAGCAGATCGTGTACTTTTGTCAAAATGAGGTTTTTTTAGGGGATGATGAACTGGAAAGAAGACGTGACCGGCGATCGACACACACCACATGATTGTTCATCGGATCCGAACTCCATTCCGGGCCCTGGATTCTGTGACCGATCAGATCCGCTTCGCATCTTCTCATGATCCACTCGAATGGCTCTGATGGGAGAATCTTGACTTTTGGATCCGAAAAGAATTGAATATATGAAGATATCAAAGGAATGAATGCGTCGGAAGGATCCATCGACTTCCCATCGTAGAAGGAGGATCTCATGAAAGAAAAACTCCTGCCTGCATTGTTTGCTGTTGTGCTTCTTGAGTCCAGCACTCACGGGGCCATCCTGACTGTGGGGCACTCGGCCAATTACAATTACCAGACGATAACGGCTGCTATGGCAGCGGCGACAACGGGCGATGAAATCCGGGTTGCTGATGGAACCTACAGTGCTAGTGATCCGACTTATCCCGAAACACCTCCGATCAACATGAAGGCAGGTGTTACATTGATCCGGAACTCGCCGGATATCGTTCCGATCATCGACGCTCAGCATTTGGCAAGTGTGATTCGATGTGAGTACTTCCCGGCCGGATCCGAGTCCCGGATCGAGGGATTCCAGATTCGGAATGGTGATGCGGAGGAGACGGGCGAGTTTCAGTTCATTGGCGGAGGTGTGGCCATCCATGATGCGATCCTGACGATGGTTTCCTGCGAGATTTTTCAAAACTCGGCCTATGACGATGGAGGCGGGATCAGCGCAACCTCCAACTCGAGATTGAAGTTGATCGACTGTGTCATTCGTGAAAATCAATCGGGATACGGTGGAGGTATGTACGTGACTAACTCGGATCTTACGATGATCCGTTGCTCGGTAGCCTCGAACCATGGATCAACCGGAGGTGGGATTTTCAGCAGTTTATCTTCATTGAGATTGACCCAGTGCGAGATCGTGAATAACTCAGCGACTAACGGAGGAGGCGTATGCCACGTTTCTGAATTCGGTGATGAGACGACGCTCGACCGATGTACGATCGCCAACAATTCGAGCGAAGCTGCCGGTGGTGGTGTTTACTTCCGGGATAATGCGAGTCCTCCCCCCTCGATTCACAACTGCCGGTTCGATCACAATTCTGCGGGAACGCACGGTGGAGGCATATATGTCGTCGACACTGAACTTCACCTGCTTTTCTCGAGTTTCGTCACTAACACTGCGACGACCGGAGGCGGCATCTTCGGTGATTCAGCTTCCCTAGTCATCATTGGAGGGCAGTTCATCGGGAACGACGGAGGTTCGGGTGGCGGCGGGATCTATGGCACAGGAGCCGAGATGTTGATCTATAGCTGTCTATATACCGGAAACACCGTTTGCGAATTCGGAGGCGGGATCTCCGCGATCGAATCTCATACAGACATCACAACCTGCACCTTTGACACCAACCATGCATCGGACGGGGGAGGAGCCATTTCACAGAGTTCGGGTTCTCTGAGTGTCGATAACAGCATTCTCTGGAACAATGACATCGATGAGTTGTTCGTATTTTCCGGTTCGCCGCTTGTCCGGCACAGCGATGTTCAGGGAGGTTACTTTGGCGAAGGGAACATCGATGCCGATCCAATGTACATGGAAGGATACAAGAGTTTCTATCTCCTCAGTCAGATTGCGGCCGGGCAATCCACTGACAGCCCCTGCGTGGACGCCGGAAGTGACTCGAGCGAACACACGACCATCTATATGGACGGTGAAGCATATCCGTTGAGCATGGCAACGACTCGAACGGACAGGGTTCACGATGCCGGTCTGGCGGACATGGGGTATCACCTGTTCCAGAATCCAACGGAATGTGATGCAACAGGCTGCACGATTATCATGCCATCGACCAATTTCGGTCCGGGCGACGAATGCTGGTGCGATGTCGTGGTCTGCAACTCGGCTCTCGATACCATGCTGGACATGCCCGTTTTTGTCATCCTGGAGGTCGCCGGATTTTACCTATTCGCACCGGATTTCGACGATTTCTCATATTACCAGATCGATGTCCTGCCCGGAGTCCAGTTCCTCCATATCATCCCCCGGTTTTCCTGGCCATCCGGTGCCGGCTCGGCTTCTGAGGTACACTTCTACGCCGGCATGACAGACGAAAGCATGACGGAATTGGTCGGTGAATTCGATATGGTCACCTTCGGGTGGCATCCGTAGGCGGAAAACTCAAGGTTGAAATTCGCAAGTCACGTCGACAGATCCGACTGGTATTCTGATCTTGCATTCGATGAAATCTGAAGCCTCGAGCTCCCTGTTGATCTTCTGGTCTGGGGACTGATCTGCTTTATCAATCTGAAACTCCAACACCTGGATGACTGGATTAGAATGTGGAAATGTCAATGGAATGGATCTTCAGAAGTGAGCAGTACGATCAGTGGACAATAAATCGATGTAAGAGTAAAATCAGCTGTGTTTTGAGTCTTGATTTCTCGCTCAAGAGATAGTATGCTTGTGTTGTCTGATCGGAAACGGCCGATCGTCGCACCATGGATTTGGGACGTGGCGAAGTTCGGCGGACTGATCTGGTAGGGCGGGAGAATGGTTGGCGATCCAATCAGCAGATGGGAGGACGGGGTGGAAACATCAAGAATCGTGCTTTTCATACTGAGTCTGCTTTTTATTGTTCTGCAGGATACTGGATGTAGCAGTGTATCTGCGGCCGGAGAATCGCGTGGTGCCTTCATCGTTGCTGGCGCTCCCCTGAAGACGGTTCATGGAAAGACCAAGGCTGGATTGGCCAGTGTTTTCTATTGCGGGACCGACGGGGTGACGGCAACTTACAATCATCTCCTTTCGCAAGATAGCGAAGGAGCTGAGGATCAGTGTGAGGAGGATGACTATTTCGGACTGCGGTACGCTTCCGGAGATTTCAATGGAGACGGGTTCCAGGATATCGCAGTCGGGATCCCGAATGAGGATATCGGTGCTGTTCATGATGCCGGAGCGGTTCAAGTGATCTATAGCGCTGAGAGCGGGTTATCCACACCCACAATCTTGGATCAGTGGATCGATATGTCGATGCTGACGGGTTTCGAACCGGCCGAAAATGACCTAATGGGGCTGGGCATTTCTGCCGTAGATTTCAATGGAGACGGGTATGATGATCTGGCCGTCGGAATTCCACGCTATGACGAATCGGACCTCATCGATGCAGGTATCGTTCTGGTCTTCACCGGATCCGGGGCCGGTCTGTCAATGATTACCTTCGCACGCTTCTGGCAGGATACGGATGGTATCGGAGGTGCAGCCGAGTCGTACGACTTCTTTGGTAACGACCTGGGGGCAGGAGATTTCAACAATGATGGGTTTGCCGACCTGGTTGTCGGTGTCCCCGGGGAAGCGATCGGAGATGTGAGCAGGGCGGGCTGTATCAACCTGATATATGGATCGGCAACAGGACTCACCAGCACGGGCAGTCAGATTTTCTGGCAGGGATGGAACAACGAGATCAAGGAGTTGGCCGAGACAGGAGACCAGTTCGGAAGCGAAATCGCCACGGGTGATTTCAATCATGACGGTTACGATGATCTCGCGGTATCTGCAGTGGACGAGCATTTATGGGGATCTTCTGGTGAGGTCAGTGCCGGTGCCGTTACGATTCTGATCGGATCAGCAGAAGGAATCACAACCGAAAACGACCTGTTCTTCAGTGCGACGAACCCTGAGGATGGGAGTCGTGTTGGAGAAGCGCTGGCGGTTGGAGACCTGAACCATGACGGCTATGATGATCTGATAATCGGCGCTCCGGGGCGTAACGCGGGAAGCGTGGAACGATCCGGCGAGATCCTGATCAATTACGGAAAAGCTGGTGGGTTGAGTGAAATTAACCTTGAATCGCATCACCAGGGCGATGGGATTATTCCGGGAACCAACGAAGAATTCGACGATTTTGGTGCCGCGATTGCGTGCGCGGATCTCGATGGTGACGGGTTTGATGATCTGGCGATTGGCGTGCCCAGCGAGACTCTGGAAAAGCCAATATTATTGACGAGAGCCGGAGCGATGATAACGGTGTATGGAGCATCATCGGGGATCGTGTCGCAAGGCGCTCGGGTCTGGACGTTCGACAGTGCGGGTGTCGAAGGCGATCCGGCTGCCAACGACTATTTCGGCGAAAAACTGGCGATCGTGACCGGCAACTTCGTCATGCCGGGATGCACGGAAACCGGGGTGACGCTGTGGATGCCCGCCCATTCGTTCGCTCCGGGGGATCCCTGCGCCTGCACAGCGACCGTGTGCAATAGCGGCGCGACATCGCTCGTGAACTACCCCTTATTTGTTCTTCTGGATATCGCCGGCACATACTATTTTGCACCGTCTTTCACGGCTTACGACAACTATGCGGACATCTACCCCAATTTTCCGGTCGGAGAAACGGAAGTCGACGTACTTCCGGAATTCATTTGGCCGGATGGAGCGGGTACGTTCAGCGGCTGCATGTTCTACGGCGCATTGACCGATCCGGGTGTCACGGCTCTGTTCGGCACGATGGATTCGTTTTTCTTCAACTGGACGGAGTAACACACCGATTTTTCAACCAGTCGCCTACTCCCCGTCGACCGCCGCCACCGTTCCCATTCCCGTAACGTTCTGCGTGATCTTCGGGCTGCCTTTGTAGTTCACGTTCCCCATCCCGCTGATCGCAACATCCAGCTTCTCGGTCACATGGACAACACATTCCCCCTTCCCTGAGATCATCACGTGGGTGGTCTTCGATTCGAGTGTATCCGCTTGAACGTCGCCGACCCCACTGATCCGGATGTCGTGCGTCCCAGCTCGACCATCCATACGGAAGTCTCCGACACCCGAAACGCGCGTCTCCAGGTTCTCGACATCCAAACTCAGAATCACATCTGCAGCTCCGCTGACATCGACCTGGAGAGATTCCGCTGTAATCACTCCCTTTGAGTTGATGTCCGAGGCTCCTGAAACTGCGATCTCTGTCACCTTGGGCATGGTGATGTCGATCTTCAGTTCCGAAGGCTTCAGATTTTTTTCCTTGTCCGAGATCACCAGGCAACCGTGTTCAACTTCCGTCTCAATCAACGGAAGGATGTTTGAATCCGTCCTGATGGTAACGGACTGCTCGGATCCCTGGGTGATTGTCACGTCGGCTGCATTCGTAATCCGGATGGAATGGAATGATTCAACGATACGCACTTCGGCTGCCAGCTCACGCGACCCGACGATCGCGGTGGCATCCATCATTGGCAGAGCAGCGCTCAGGGCGACAACCAGTGTCAGAAACAGTTTCATGATGCGACCTCCCATGACAGAATCCGATGCAGAGATTGCGATCGGTCTGCATAGTATACGCAAAGGAATCGAATTGAGTTCGTTTTGGAGGACGTGATTCCGCTGGAGGCAATGAAACAGTCTTCCGATGGATCACAATGGCTTGTCACATCCTTTTCTGCTACTCCGATTGCCAGTAATGCGCCGATATCGATACTTGGATTGGTGTTGGCCAGATGGAATCGAAGCGGATCACTCGAGGAGATTCCGGGGGTTTGTATCCTGGGCATCGGGTTCGTCATAACGATTCCTTGACTCTGATTCCCGGTGACAGTACACTTTCCCTTCAGAATCCCGTGAAAGGAGCAACAATCATGTCTTTCAGCCGCGTCATTCTCTTGATCGTCTGTATTGTTGTCACGTTTTCGGCAGCTTATCCCGCCTCTGCATTCGTCACCCTGACCCTCGATATGCCATCGGATCTGTTCTCTCCGTATGATCCCTTCTATGTGGATCTCGCACTGGGCAACCGCGATACTGCCTATCCCGGCGCTCAGCTCTTCGTATGCCTCGAGGTGATCCCCGGAAGTTACTACTTCTGGCCTTCGTTCACCGAATACCCTCCCAACATCGATTTCGAGACAATCGACATGGCAGCGGATTACGCCTCTGTCAAGTTCATCATTCCGCAATTCTACTGGCCGGAAGGCACAGGTGAGTTTCATGGCGCGAGGTTTTACGCCGCCGTCATCTGGGAGGGGGAACTGGTCAGCAATCTCGCGGTCCGCGAGTTCGGCTGGGTCGACACTCTCAACTGGCAGGTCGAAACCGTGGATGTCGATGCCGGGTTTCTCTGTTCAATCACTCTGGATGCCGATCAGGATCCGCATATTTCATACTTTGACGACTCGTTCAACTCGAAATATGCCTGTCGGTCGAACGGCACCTGGACGAAAAGCGACGTGAGCGGGCACATGTCGAGGATCAACAACGGAGACCGGACGGATATCGCGGTCGATGCCACGGGGCGAGTGCATATCAGTTACTACGACTCCCAAGTTCAGAATTTGATGTATGCGGTCGGTTCGGGGAGTTCCTGGCAGATCGAACCAGTGGATGTTCCGGGATTCGACTACTACTGCACGAGTCTCTGTCTGGATGCCGCAGCCAACCCTCATATCGTGTATTGTGAGTATCGGAGCGGCGCACAGATCGGATCATTGAGATACGCATCACGGATTGCGGGAATCTGGGAGGTCGAGACCATATTCGAGGAAAACGGCGTCAAATACGACTCATCATTCATGGCGATGGATGACTTCGATATGCCCTACATCTGCTTCACGGATTACCCCGGCCGTCGACTCCGGTTCGGAATCCGCGCGCCGGATGGCTGGCAGTGCACCATAGTGGACAACAACGGGTCGAATGGCCTCGAGTCGTCGATAGCATTGGATTCGAGGTACAATCCGCATTTCAGCTATTATGGTGAGGAGAACGATCTTCGATACGCCCGGTTGTCCGTTTCTGGGACTGAGTTTCTTAACGAGACGGTGGATTCGGACGGCAATGTCGGATACAACACCGCAATCGGTCTGGATGCTCAGGACAATCCCAAGATCGTCTATTATGACCTGGACAACAAGCAGTTGAAGTATGCGCGCAAGATCATGGGCATCTGGCAGATCAGTCCCATGATCCCGATTTGCATCGATCCGGGGATCCGCTATCCCTGCACCGGAATCGCGATCGACAACCGGGGTTCACCCAGTGTGTGTGTATATGATAACAACATCGGCAACCCGGTGCTAAAATATGTGTATCTGAACTGATATCCGGGTAACTGACCGGGATCGATAATGGCGTTACGTTTGTCGTTCACTTCGGCGTTCGGTCAGCGCGATTCGAAGTGCGTCCCGAAGCGTTTCCGGAGCCTGCCCGCCCAGCAGGAACCGTCCGTTTTCAAAGGCCTCCTCACTCAGGCACAGATGCTCGAAAGCTTCCTGTAATTGGCTTTTAGGACCGGATTGCGATTCTTGTAAACATGTCCGAATCGCCTCCCAATACGGCCGGCTGGAATGACCTCTCGCCAGCGCCAGATAAGCGCGCTGGATCAGACAGACTCCCTTGCCGAGTTTTTCACCGGTCCGGATATAGATCGCTTCGGATGCCGCGATACAGGCCTCGGCATCATCCAGATCATCATCCGCCAGACGCCGGAGACCCGCCAGACGAAACAGTATCTCTGCTTCACGGCGCGCATTGCCGACCTCACGGTGAATCCGCAGCGCCTGCTCGAACATCGTTTCGGCCTGATCGATCGCGCCGGTTTCCCAGTCGATGAGGCCGATATTACCGAGTGTGATGCCTTCCATGCGCCGATCTTCGATTTCCCGGTGGATTCGCAGTGCCTGATGGTACAGGTTTCGCGCCGAATCATAATCGGAGTCCGAGGACAGAAGGCTTGCGAGATTCCGGAGGATCACACCCTCGTTGTGCCGGTCGCCGATCTCACGGATGATCTTCAGGGCGTCCTCGAGTTGCCGCCTGGCTGTGGTTTTGTCCCCGTGGTAACTCGACACATTGGATAGATTGCCCAGGCAGACCGCCATGATGAACTTGTTCCCGATCTCACTGCTGATGTCGTATGCCTTCTGGAACAAATCACGCGCCCGATTTACATCGCCGTGGATAAAATGGATCGTGGCAAGATTACCCAGAATGGCCATTCTCGACTTGAGATCTCCGATCTGATCCAGGATTTCGTCCGCCTTTTCATACAAAACTTTGGACTCATCCATATCCCCGAGATCGAACCGGATCGCCGCCAGTGTGCTGCAGGCCAGTCCGACCATTTTGGTTTCTCCGAGCGATTCGTAGGAGTCCATTGCCGATTGAGCGAGCGTCAAGGATTGCCGGGCGTCACCGAGCGATTTGATGATGACTGCTTTGAGGCGGATACAATTGGCTCGTAGAAGGGGAGAGGTAGCTTGTTCGAGCGCTTGTTCGAGTTCACTGAGAGCATCTTTGTATCGAGCCTGCATCAGAAGTACATTCTCGATGAATTCACAACGGATCTGGATACGGCGGATATCCGTATCGTTCATCAATTCGAGACACTTTCTGAATGCGGTTTCCGCTTCCCGGAGCGCAAATTGCTCGACGGCTTTCTGCGCCTTTACGAGATAATACGATTGGGCACGCTGCGTATCGCCGCCGGCTTCCCAGTGTCGCGAGAGCATCTCGGCACACTCCGGATTGTCGGTTCCGTACTCGGATTCGTATGCTTCAGCAACCGCTCGGTGCAACTCACTCCTGCGATCCAACGACATGGTATCGTAGATGATGTTACGAATTTTATCGTGTGTGAAGCGCAGATGTCCGACTTCGGTTTCCATCAGGACCTGCTTTTTAATCAGTTCATCGATGATATCCAGCATGTCGTCACGGAACGGGATGAGATGCCAGAGAATGAGCAGTGGAAGTTCCTGTCCGATGACCGATGCCACTGAAACGACGTTCAGCCCATCGGGAGAGAGCGCATTCAGTCTGCGTTCCACAAGTTTCAGAATGGCTTTCGGAAGAGGAAGTTTCTGAAGTGTCGATTGCACATTCGGTTCACCCGCGATGTGCCAGGAGCCGTCTCCTTTCCGGAACAGATGGCCCTCCTCGACCGCTGTCCTGAGATACTCCGAGATGAAAAACGGATTGCCGTCCGATTGGCTGGCCAGAGAAGTTACAAACCGGGACGGAGGTTGAGGCATGGCCATCATATCCGCGATGATCTTTCCGACGGCGTGTGCGTCGAGTTTTCTTAGGATGATCCTCGGGTGATCCGGTTTGTTCAAAAGGCGCTGAAGAGGTTCTTCAGCTTCTTCGGATCGATATGCGCAGACCAGAAGAACTGCAGCGTGTCGGAATCGTCCGATCCGCATGATAAACTCCAGGTATCCGACCGTCAGATCGTCAGCCCATTGGAGATCATCCAGCAGAATCATGACCGGTTTCCATCGTGAATAGGCTTCCAGAACATCGGAAAGGTAGGTGTAAAGGCGGATTCGAGCGGTATGCGGCGGGAGATCCTGGGGGTCAGGATTATCCGGTTGGCCAGGGAGTTGCAGAAGTTCGGGGAAGTAATTTCCGAGTATCTTCCCACGAGATCCGAAGATGCGATCCGTCTCGGATTTATCTCGATCCCGGCAGTAATCGACAATGGCCTGAACGGGTCGGCGGAATACTTCCAGGCAGGAACTGCTGCCGACAGATGGTGTTGAAGATGATAGGGCGGGGAGGCAACTTCCGGAAAGTGCATCGAATTTACGAATGCGTGACAATCGAATCAACTCAAGCAGAAGCCGGGTTTTCCCGATTCCGCTTTCCCCTCCAACGAACAGAACCCCACCGGATTCGGACTCCAATCGATCGAGATGGGGCCTGATCAGATCCATTTCCTGATCGCGACCGTAAAAACGTGGGCGGCAGAGATGCAATCCGGGCTTCGGCATGGCATCGAGAGCCGTTGCGTCCGCGCCCAAGCGGATGAGAGTCACGCAGACATCATCGGCACTGCCGATCCTGTCCTGGGGATTCTTCGCAAGCAACCGCAGGATCAGACGATCCAGTTCCTCGGGAATACCATCATTCAATCTTGAAGGGGGGGGTGGGTTGAGTTCGAGATGCGCTTTGATGGTATGGGACAGGGAACTGCCGGGGAAAGGTACGCGACCGGTGAGCAGTTCGTAGAGGATACACCCGACCGAATAGAGATCGGCGCGGGAATCAGCCAGTTCCCCGA
>CAYYMM010000101.1:0-17021 GCA_964472395.1 uncultured bacterium
TCCCGTTGATCCTGCTTCGGGATGACACCTCCGCCAATCAGAACGATATGATTCATCTTCCTGGCTCTTATCAGATCGACGACCTGCGGGAAAATGGCCATGTGAGCGCCGGATAGGCTGCTGATTCCAATCACATCGGCATCTTCGTCGATAGCCGCCTGGACGATCATTTCAGGAGTCTGACGCAGACCCAGATAGATAACTTCAAAACCCGCATCGCGGAAACTGTGGGCGATGACCTTTGCTCCGCGATCATGTCCGTCCAATCCTGATTTCGCGATGATCACTTTGATCTTTTCTTCCGACATGGTCGAATCCCCTTTCCCGAATACCACGCACACCGGGTTTGAATATAGTCGAAATGATGATTTCATTCAATCGCATTCTCTCCAGAGGGGTAACTCCGAAACCATACTTGTCTGGAACACTGGAATGATCTATCTTCTATGCGATCGGAGGTCAGGTGAAATCGAACGAATCGATCATGGACTTTGATGCAGCTTTAAGTGTCATCGATGATCTGCTGCGCCGGGGAGACGCTGAGATTGCATTCAGTCGACTGACAGAGATTGAGAATCAGAAGCTGGATAAAAGTCAGAAGAACGCGATCTCGTTGCGCTCGATCCAGATACTTATCCATCAGGGCCAGATCGATGCTGCCCAGAGACGCCTGAAAGTAGTGCTCAAGAAGCGAAAGGAATCCTCAGATCCTGACTTCAATGCGGATCTTGCTATCGTTTCATCGATGATGGGTGCGCTGACCGGGCAGACTGCATCAGCGATCAAAGAACTGCAAACGTTGATTTCGGATACTTCGCTGACATCGATGAAACGCCATGCAGCCCTGATTAACTCAGCATGCCTCTATCGGGACAGCGGACAGTGGTACCAGGCTATCGACCTGTTGACACAACTTACACATAGTTCCGATTCGACCCCAGAGGAAATCGCACGCGCAGCCCTGATCAATGCCGAGATCCACCTCGATCTTGAACTCGATCCTGTCGTCTCCTGGACCGAACTAGTCCTTGAAAATGCCGCGAAGTCCGGGTTATGGGAACTGGTCAAATGCGCCGAGATCATCAAGACACTATCGCGATTCCGTAAAGGTGATCTTGATGGATGTCTCCGAGAGTTGAATTCCCATCTGAATGAAGCTGATCAGCTGATGTCGATCCAACCCCGGATCATGGCCCGGCTGGCCATCGCGGAATATCTCATATTTTTCGGTGACGATAAAGAGGCCCGTTTGCATTTGAGTGATTCAAAAACATTACTCGACACAGTCAATCTGAGCGGCCTGACATCGCATCAGACCAAGCATGAGCTACTGTGGATCGAAACCTTGCCCTGGCGTCGCTCGCGCGATGCGGCCTTCGAATCTCTCGATCGTCTCGAAATCATCCTCGCCGTCATCAGTAAATATCCAAGGCCCCCCGGTGTTGTGCCGGTTTGGCAGCTTTCCGGCCGCATCCAGGCAGCACTCGGGATGCATGACAACGCTCGAAAATCGTTTCAGCGAGCTTTGACCGAAGCCCAGAAGAATCACTCCAACCGCCAGGAAGCTCGTATTCTCCATGAAATTGCACTTCTGGATTGGAACACCTCCCGATCTGAATCCGAACTCACAGGATCAGAACGCAACAAAATACTATCCACATCGTCACGCGCTCTGGATTGCGCCATGAAAGCGGATGACCTGGAAACCGAATGGCTGATCCATGCATTCCGCGGTCGCGTTTTTCTCGATTCAAGCGAGCATTATCCGGCCACAGGTGAACTTGAGACCGCATCTCAACAACTGATGAAACTCATCGAGTTCATCGCTGATCCTGATCTGATCAAACGATATCGGACGGCAGCGGTGCGAGCCGAATCGATTCAGCTTCTCGAACCGTATCTCGAATCCTCAAAACCGAAACAACCCGTTGCGGAACGGCATTCATCCACCGTGAGAAAGCTCGAAGAATCGGAAGATGCACATGAAGATGTGCGGAAACTCCATGAACTGATTGGTGCGCTCGGCGACATCCATGGATCGACCTCGACTCATGATCTCATGGCCAAACTGCTCCGAACCGCTTTGTCCGTGTTGAAAGCGGAGCGTATTCAATTCATTCCGCATCCCACCATTCAGAATACCCATAAACTAATCTCGAAATCCGTTTCGGAAACGGATCAGATTTCGATTCCGGATATTCCTCGAGAATGGATCCGGGACATCCAGGACAGTTCCCACCCTTTAGTTTTCCTCAGGCAACCGACCGAGATCGATATCGATGCACGAACAGTGATCTGCGCATCGATGAAGGGACCGCAACCGCTTGGTGTTATTCAGATCGATCGACCCGCACGACAAGGTGTCTTCTCCTCCGAAGATGCCAGCATTCTTGAATCCATGATTCAGACCGCTCTGTTGACATATTCGATCCTGGCCATGCGTCAGAGACTCGCCGATCTGACCGACCAATTTCGCCGAGAAATCATTCCGGAATATCCAAACATTATCGGTCAGAGTGGGGCGATTCGGGATGTCTTCAACCTCATCCATCGTGTCTCGTCGACCGATATCTCCGTACTGATCACGGGGGAGACAGGAACCGGCAAGGATCTCGTCGCACGCACGATTCACGACACCAGTATCCGTAAACATTTCCCGTTCGTTTATCTCGATTGCTCCGCGATACCGGTCGCACTGATCGAGGCGGAGCTGTTCGGGATCGAGAAAGGTGTGGCAACAGGAGTTGAACAGCGTGTCGGATTGCTGGAGTATGCCAATGGAGGAACCATTGTTCTGGATGAGATCACGGAAATCCCCTTGTCGACTCAGGCAAAACTGCTGCGAGTTCTCCAAGAACGCGAGTTCGAACCGGTCGGATCGAACCGCACGGTGAAAGTCGATATCCGCATCTTATCGACAACTTCGAAGGACATCCTCAAATCAATCTCGGAACAACGGATTCGCGAAGATTTTTATTTCCGTCTTAATGGCATCACCATCGACATTCCTCCACTGCGAAAACGGGAGGCCGACATCCTCCTTCTCGCTCGCACTTTCCTGCAACGTTACAACTCTGAGTTTAAAAAGAGTATCCGAGGGTTCACACCCGAGACCATCGATGCGATGCTTGATTATCCATGGCCTGGCAATGTAAGGGAACTCGATCATACAATCCGAAAAGCAGTCTTGTTCAGCCGACGGAATGATCTCGAGCTGGAGGATCTTGACGGTCCTCTGCATAATTTTCGTTCCCTTTCGTTCGATGAACGAGTCAGGCAGTTCGAGATGACGGTGGTCGAGGAAACGCTCAAGCGATTCGGCGGCGATCGTGCGATATCCGCAGGAGCGTTGAAGATAACGAAATCGACCCTTGATCGACTCATAAAGCGATCACAGACGGGGAACAGGTAGGATTCCAACAGTGGAACGATGGAACCGGGTTCCGCGCGCAAAACTCGAATTACTGATCCAGATCATCGCTGATCTGTCTCCGCTGGACTCTGAAGCGACCCTGATTCGAAATCTCATTCGCAATGCACTCGAGTTTACCGGCGCGGAACGAGGATTCCTGGTTCAGATCGACCCGGATTCGGGCGCCTTTTCTTTTTTTGATGCAGACGGGCCTTGCGCGCAAGCGCCAATTGTTTCCATGAGCAGTATCTCGCAAGTCCTTGAAACATCCCTGCCGATCTGCATGGTCGAAAATGCCGACGGCAAATCGATCTCGACCTCCGCCAGCATCCTCGCCCTGGACCTCAAAACCATCATGTGCTCACCCCTGGTTGCGAATATCCATCAGGAACGCCGTCATTACGGGGTTTTATACGTAGACAGTCGCATCGTGACGCAACCTTTCTCACGCGAAGATCTCGATTTTTTTTCCCTCCTGACCGAGCATGCCACAATCGTGTTCGATCATCTTCACCTGATGAGCAAGATCGAACATGATTATAAACTGCTGCACGATGAAGTGCGATCGAAGTACGACTATCACAAGATCGTCGGACAATGTGACGCAATGAAAAAAGTCTATCAGACACTCGAAGTCATTCGGGATACGGACATCGATGTCTTGATAACCGGCGATACAGGAACCGGTAAGGAATTGATCGCAAAGGCGGTTCATTATTCCAGTTCCCGTTCGAACATGCCCCTCAAACAGATTAATTGCGCGGCCCTCCCGGAAGGATTGGTGGAAGCAGAACTCTTCGGTGTCGAACGCAACGTGGCGACGGATGTCAATCGGAGATCGGGCAAGTTGGAAGATGCCAACGGAGGCTCTCTTTTTCTTGATGAAATCGGCGATATGCCACTCCGAGTTCAGAACCGACTGCTGCGGTTTCTCGAAGAACGTCGATTCAGGAGGATCGGAGGCAGGGACGAGATCGCTGCGGATGTGAGGATCATCGCGGCAACTAATAAAAGGCTGGATGTCGAGGTTGCGAGCGGGCGATTCCGTGACGCGCTCCGGTACCGGATCGATGTGATCAACATTCACCTGCCACCGCTTCGCGAACGCGAAAACGATCTCGAACTTCTCGCTCAGTTTTTTCTCAAGCAGGTCGTCGACCAGAGTGGCATTTCTATCAAAGGGTTCACAGCCGACGCATGGAATCTCATGAAGTCCTATTCATGGCCGGGCAATGTCCGTGAACTCAAACACCGCGTCCAGTCCGCTGCTTTTCTGGCCAAAGCACAGTTGATCGATGCAATGGATCTCGGCCTGCGTAAACCGGTCTCAGATGAACCCTCACTCGCTCTCGAAGATCAAAAAAGCAACTACATCCGTGATCTCCTGAGCAAGTCTCTGATTGGAGCAGATCAGGATGAGGTGATCGCCGCCCGCACGCTCGGAATCGATCTCGAACGATTCCGGAGCCTGCGCCGGATTCATGGGCTGACAGTGGAGGATCGATCAGGATTGCCTGGATCCGGATGCCAGTGTCAGGATGTATCCGATCACGATTCCGATGCAGATAAACAAGGATAGATTCAGGGTAAAACCGGTGAGACTATCGAGACCGAAGTGATCGACGATTCGGTTATACAGATACCAGAGACCTGTGATGAAAGGACCGGACAACGCGATGATGGTCAGCATTGGGCGAAGTCCGGCTTGCTTTTTCAACGTGATCCGCAGAATTGGAATGAGACACAGGGCCAGAACGGGTGTTGAAACAGCCAATGATCTGAAAAACAAAACCAATCGCTGTTCATTCAACACAAAATCAAGAACTTCACGCATATCCGTCCTTTTTTTCAACTACGGCTTCCCATATACTCAAACCGATGAGCGCTGCTACTGCATCGTCGAAAAAAACAGTAGCATAAATCGTACCGGAATGCACTTGCCTTCAGGGAGACAGTTATGGGAATTCTGACACACACGATGGTAGACATGATCAGCCTCATGCCGGAATCGTTGATCTGGCGTTTTGCGAGACGATACATCGCCGGCTCGACCCTCTCGGACGGACTGGCAGTCGCAACCGAAATGACCAAACAAGGAGCCCTGACGACATTGGACGTGCTCGGCGAAGACATCTCTCAGGACCGTGAAGCCGATCAGGCATTGATGAACTACCGAACACTGATCGAAGCCCTGTCCGAGAGAGATCTCATCCGAAACATCAGTCTCAAACTTAGCCAATTCGGTCTCAAACTGAATCCCGATCTCATGGAATCACGGATTCGCTCTTTGGTTGATCTGGCGAAAGAGCATGATTGCTTTGTTCGGATCGACATGGAGGATTCATCGACGACGACCAGAACGCTGGAGTTGTATCGCGAGATGCGAAGACGTTATGAACGAGTGGGAACCGTCATTCAGGCATGCCTCAAACGATCGATCGACGATATCGTCACGCTACAGGGAGAAGGCGTGACCAATCTGAGGATCTGCAAAGGCATTTATATCGAGGATCCAGCGATCGCCTACCGTGACTATCAGGAGGTTCGGAACAACTACATGAAACTGGTCAGACAAATGTTTGATGGCGGGTCATTCATCGGCATGGCTACACATGATGACTGGTTGATCGAACAGTGTCTGTTGGAGATCCGCAAGAGGGGACTTTCGGCAGATCGTTATGAGTTCCAGATGTTGCTCGGAGTTGGCGAGCATCTACGGAAAGACCTGCTTCAGAAAGGCCATCGCGTGCGTGTTTATGTCCCATTCGGAGAAGCTTGGAAGGCCTACTCACTGAGGCGTTTCCGCGAAAACCCGAAAATCGCATGGTACGTAATCAAAAACCTTCTCAATTTCGTATGAGGATCAATATGAAACACGACGCGATCGCTCTTCTCAAACGACTCTCCGAAGCCAATGGTCCGTCAACATCTGAAGACAGGATCATCGAATTGATCCTAGAGTCTCTCGGCGACGAATTTGCCTATCACGTTACACCTCACAAGAATCTGATCGTTCACTCGCGACGCCCTGCTGCAGGTAAAACCATCATGCTCCAAGCCCACATGGATGAACTGGGAATGCGACCCTATCGCTACACGTCGGACGGATTCATCCAGTTAACACCGACCGGTTCCGTGCCTCCCGATGCAACCAATCACGAGATCATTTTTGATCCGACCGGAGTGAGGGGGATCCTGATCATCCAGCAGAACGACAGGAAATCGGACTATTATGCGGACGTAGGAGCGGCTTCCGCAGAGGAGGCGCGGGAGATGGTTCCACACTATGCGAATGCAGCCTATGCCGGCGTGGAAGTCAAGGATAGCCCGACTCATCTCATGGGGAAAAGTTTTGACGACCGTGCGGGATGTGCGGCAATCACCACGGTGCTAAAAAAATGGAACCGACTAAAAAGAAACAATCTTGTCGGAGTATTCACCGCGCGTGAGGAGACCGGCAACTGGCCGGTCGAAGAGCTGCGCCTGACAATGATGAAGCACAAGCTAAATCCGGATATTGTGATCAATGTGGAATGCTGTCCGGGCGGCCCTACCCCGGGGGACCCCAACCCGATTGCTCGGGTCGGAGGCGGCATCGTGCTGGTATCCATGGATGCATCCTACGAGCCGGATTCCATGTTGTGTCGATGGATGGAGGACCGCGCTCAATCATCCGGAATCCCCTTTCAGCATATCGCGGTTCGTGACGGATCGGGAGAACTCGGCCGGATCGCCTTATCCTTTGGAATTGCGGGATACCCCTTGACGATTCCGTGCCGGTACATGCATCATCCGCATTCCGTGATATCGAAATCGGATTTTATGGCTTGTATTTCCATGATCGAAGAAATAGCATGTAACTATGAATAAATGGATCATGATGGGAGCTGGTTCGTTATTCTTCTTCTTCGCTTGCACTTCCTTCACGCATGGTGCTGACTGCACGACTTTGGGTACATCGATTTCAATGCCGTCGCATGTCTTCCATTCCGGTGATCGCTGTGAATTACGTGTCGTGTTTTGCAATTCCGAATCACAGCCCCTCTACAATCACCCGCTGTTCGTCGTGTTGACGCTTCTCGGGGAATACTGGTTCGCCCCGGAATGGACTCGCGGGGAAGACGGATTCAACCACTTCACCCTTACATTCCCTCCCGGGACGAAAGAACAGCTCATCCTGCCGGAGTTTGCCTGGCCGGTGACTGGAACATCCTTTTCGGGAGCACTCTTCGTCGCAGCAGTCACTGATCCCGTATACGACCATGTTGTCGGTGATATCGCCTACTGGGAATTCAGCTGGTCCGATAGGTAACGGTGATGTCTTTGCAGCGCACCGATTTTCATGGATGATCCATCATGTGTACCGGAAATGATCCCACCCCATACGCCCTGTATCTAGTGGATTCCCATCCCGATTGACCCTGATCCCGGGTTGCGCGGTTATCGTTCCGATGGAAACCGCCCTGTTAGCGCCTGAAGCTCTTGCGACATCGAGTGCTCGATCAGCAGCGTCGGCAGACACTGTCCAGAGCAGTTCATAATCTTCGCCACCCGACAAAATCCATGATTCCATCGATTCATCGCACCAGCGCGCACAGGCATCGATAAGCGAATCTCGGGGTATGGCTTCGAAGGCAATATCCGCACCCACTCCGCTTCGCGTGCAAATGTGTCCGAGATCCTGCAACAATCCGTCCGAGATATCGATCATGGCAGATACGCTGTCTATCCTCGCCAATGCCTGACCCGTCGCAATCCGGGGGTATGGATCGAGATGCGCCATCAGCAGCGGCTCGAAGACTCCCGGATTTTTACTCTCGAGCAGCATCTTCAATCCCGCTGAAGACGAACCGATCGGCCCTGATACTTGAATCACATCACCTGGTTTCGCACCGATTCGGCGTTTGATCTGGGTGAGTTGTGATGTGCCGAGTATCGTGATGTTAATCGCGAAGTGCTCAGCGGACCGAGTCGTGTCGCCTCCGAGAAGCACAGCATTGAATTCCGTCGCGCGATCGTGAAGACCCAGCATGAATGCATCGATGTATTCCAGATTGATCGAGGCGGGTACGGCTATCGACAGGAAGAAACCCCATGGTGAACCTCCCATGGCAGCGATATCGCTGAGGTTAACCGCAAGCGCCTTTCTGCCGAGTAACCTCGGGGGTGTTTTATCACGAATGAAATGGATCGGATCGATCAGAAGGTCGGTTGTGACGAGCAATGCCGTGAGACCATCCTTCATTTCGAGAACTGCGCAATCATCGCCGATCCCTTCAATACAACCCGGACGACTCTGATGAAACAGCGCGGCGATTCGATCGATCAATCCGAACTCACCGATGTCACTCAGCTTCATCAGGTCGCTCGTGCGGACATGATCGCCAGGCGAAGACTGCGGACGGCAGCTGCGGGATCCTTCGCGGACATGACCACGGAAACGACTGCGATGCCGTCGGCCCCAGCCTGGATGACCGCCCCGGCATTGCCCGTATGAATACCGCCGATTCCGATCACCGGTATCTTCACGGCCTGAGATATCTCCCGCAGGGTCTCCACTCCGACCGGTTTACCTGTATCCAACTTCGTCGGGGAGGGGAATACACCTGAAACAGCAATGTAATCGGCATGTTGTGTTTCAGCCTGCAGTGCTTCATCTACGGATCGGACCGAAATCCCAATAAGCCTTGTTGATTTGAGATGCTTGCGGGCGATTTCAATCGGAAGATCATCCTGACCGAGATGGATCCCATCCGCGTCGGTTGCGAGCAACAGGTCGAGTCGATCGTTGATGATGAGGGGCACTCCGGCAGGACGCGTGACATCGAGTAACGCGTTGATCTCCTCGATCATGCTTCGGGTTGTGATGCCACGCTTTTCGCGGTATTGCACCACAGTCGCCCCGGCTTCGATCGCCTTGCCGACAATTTGATTCAATCCTCGACCCCGAGTTTGAAGGCCGTCGGTCACGATATAAATCGAATAGTCCACCTTCTTGCGCATCATCTCATCACCTCCCTTACGAGAACTGAAGTTCGAACGGTGTTTCGATCCAATCCGGCGAGTGCATCGAGCAGATGAACGACGAAAGATCCCGGTCCGTTCGCGCGTGAAGCTGCCTCCGAACCCGCGACGCCATAATACGCAAGTGCGTGGATGGCGGCTTTCACCGGATCGGGTTCGACAGCAGCAAAACAGGCGCAAGCAACGGACGCCGCGCACCCTGTCCCTGTCACCCGGGTAAACATGGCATCTCCGCCGCTCACCGCAAAACAGCGAATACCATCACACACCAGATCCTCGACTCCCGTCATGGCCACGACCGCGTTCAACCTGCGAGAGGCCTCTCGAATGATACTCGAGGCTTCTTCGACAGACTCCAACGAATCGACTCCGCGAATTTTCGCCTCGAAACCTGCCAGAGCCGATATTTCCGCGGCGTTTCCCCGAATGATGTCGATTTTTACCTCTCCCATGATATCCCGGGCGGCTTGCGATCGATACCGCGTCGCACCGACGCCGACAGGGTCGAAGATCACCGGGATTCCATGATTATTGGCGGATTTTCCTGCGAGAATCATTGCCTGAACCCAAGCTGGTTCCAGGGTGCCGATATTCAGCACGATGGCCCCGGCATACCCTGCCATTTCCTCGACTTCCTCCTTCGCATGAGCCATGACTGGCGATGCACCGATGGAGAGAATGATATTGGCGGTGAAGTTCATGACGACAAAGTTGGTCAGATTGTGGATCAGCGGTTTCCGTTTGCGGATGTTTTCCAAGATTCGTATTGTCTCGTCACCCCAGTTGATGTCGCTCATGGTTCAGTCCTCCTGAATCTGTTGAATCACCATGCATTCATCCATATCATTCCGACTCCATTTTTTCAATTCTCGGATCGAATCCATCCGCACGGATATGGACTTTTCCGGCTCTGTTGACATAGACTGCAAAGACGGTCTGATGATCGACGTGTTGGTATGACGGAGGCTTTTTCGACCGAACCGGTCGTTTGAATGGAGTGGGCACATGAGATCTATCTATTTTCATGACACGATGACGGGTAAAACCCGTCTGTTCGAACCTGTGGAACCGGGAGTGGCAAAAATCTATTCCTGCGGTCCGACTGTTTACAACTTCGCTCATATCGGCAACTTTCGCAATTTTGTTTTTGTCGATGTCCTGCGCCGCACCCTCAAACTCTTCGGATACACTGTGAAGCATGTGATGAACATCACGGATATCGACGATAAGATCATTCGAAATGCGAACCAGGAGGGGATCTCCTGTGAGTCGCTCGCACGCCGCTACGAACAGGCTTTCTTCGAGGATTGCGCGTTTTTGAAACTGGAACCAAAGGAATTCAATCCACGTGCAACCGAGCATATTCCTGAAATGGTTGCGCTCGTGCAGAAACTCATCGATCGTGGCTTCACCTATGAAGCGGACGGTTCGATATACTTCAAGATCAGTCAGTTCCGGGAATACGGAAAACTATCGGGAATTCAACCTGATGGAATGAAATCCGGCGCTCGTGTGGATGCCGACGAGTATACCAAGGAGGATCTCCGGGACTTTGTTCTGTGGAAAGGACGAAGACCGGATGAACCGTACTGGGAGACTCCTTTCGGGCAGGGAAGACCTGGGTGGCATCTCGAATGCTCTGCCATGAGTTCCAGATACCTCGGCGATACCTTCGACATTCATACCGGAGCGGAAGATCTGGTGTTTCCGCATCATGAAAACGAAATAGCCCAGAGTGAGGCGGCGACGGGAAAACCATTCGTCAATTACTGGCTCCATTGTGCGTTTCTGAATATGCGCTCCGAAAAGATGTCAAAATCACTGGGGAATATCGTTACGTTGCACGATCTGGCCAAATCTGGAATCGATCCTCGGAGTATCCGGTATTTCCTGCTTTCAGTTCATTATCGAAAACCACTCAATTATACGGAAGAATCCATCGAAGCCTCAGGTGCGGCGGTTGCGAGACTTCAGGGATTTTATCAGCGACTGCGCGAGATTGTCTCGAACGAACCTGTGAATTCTACATCCGTCAACCTTGCCGATCGAATCGACTCAGCCCGCTCTGACTTCTTCGAAGGTCTCGCGGACGACCTCAATACCGCGCGATCATTGGGTGCTTTGTTCGAACTGGTGCGGGATATCAACCCACTCATCGAGGAGCGTCAGTTGAAAACAGATGATGCGCGTTCTATATTGGAGTTGCTGGAGGATGCCGATCGTGTGCTGGCAATCCTCGAAACTCAGACGGATTTATTGCCTGACGAGATCGAGGATCTGATCCAGCAGCGACAGGAAGCACGAAAAGCCAGAGATTTCCAGCGCGCGGATGCCATCCGGATCCATCTGGCTGATCGCGGGATTCAACTCGAGGACACGCGCGATGGGGTTCGATGGAGAAAAGCCTAGGTTGGTAGAATGATCAATGTATGTCGTTCATGTTTGTGCGTATTGATATCATTACTTATAGTTTCTAGCGTCATATCGGTTTCTTTTGCATCCGTTGATCGCGAAATCTGGGTTCTCAGAGTGGACGACACGATCAATCCCGTCACATCGGACTACATCGAAGGAATTGTCAATCATGCATCCCGCGACCGAGTCGCGTGCATCATCCTGGAATTGGACACGCCCGGCGGGGTTCTCGAATCGACACATTCCATTGTACAAACCCTTCTGAATTCGACAGTACCGATCGTTGTCTATGTCTCACCGCGCGGTGCACGTGCGGCGTCAGCAGGCGTCTTCATCACGCTCTCGGGACACATCGCCGCCATGTCGCCCGCCACCAACATCGGTGCTGCACACCCTGTAACGATGGGACCGTCTGCCCCGAACACGGAGAAAACCGAGTCGAATGCTCCGAATAGCACTCCGGATCCATCCACCACATCCTCCACCGGTGATGCGACGCTTGATAAAAAAATCATCAACGACACACTCGCATGGGCTCGAACGATCGCATCAAACCGAGACCGTAACATTGAATGGATCGAATCGGCGGTGCGAGACAGCGTATCGGCCACGGAAAAAGAAGCACTAGCTCTCGGAATAATCGACATTGTCGCTGAAAACAGAAATGAACTTATTCAGGCAATCGACGGACGGACAGTCCGAATGCCGGATGGTGACATCACATTGGAGTTGTCGGATGCCGGGGTCATTGAGAAACTGATGCCGTTACCTCAGCGATTCCTGTCCGCCGTGATCAATCCGACTATCGCCATCTATCTGCTGGCTGCTGGAATCCTCGGCTTATATATCGAGATCACCCATCCCGGTCTCATTTTCCCCGGCGTTGTCGGAACCATCAGTCTTGTTCTCGCTCTGTTCGCTATGCACACACTACCGATCAATTTCGCCGGTTTGATCCTGATATTGCTTGCGATCGGGTTATTTGTGGCGGAGGTGAAAGTGCAGAGTTTCGGGTTGTTGACTGTGGGGGGCATTGTTTCATTTGTCTTCGGGGCGTCCATGCTGGTCGATTATGAACTGACCGGGTTGAAGGTTTCATTCGCGGCCATCATCCCGCTGGCAGTCGCAATCGCCGGCATCACCTTCTTTCTCGTTGGACTGGTCATCCGGACACATTCCGCCAGGGCCGGCACGGGGATTGACGGCATGATCGGCATGTCGGGGAAAGTCCAAAAAGGGTTGGCTCCCGAAGGAACAGTGTTCATACACGGGGAGATCTGGAGAGCACGTGTATTCGATGGAACATCGATCGAATCGGGTCGGCAGGTAGAAGTCGTACAGGTCGAAGGGTTGATTCTGGTAGTTAAACCGCTTGATGATATCGCATAGGAGGTTCCATGCTTCATCTCGAATTTCCGGTTGTGATTGTTCTATTCTTCGTTTTCTATCTCATCAGCAGTGTCAAGATTCTGAAGGAGTATGAACGCGGCGTTATTTTTCGGTTGGGCCGAGTATTGAGAGCACCCAAAGGGCCGGGCTTGATCTTCGTATTCGCACCGATCGACCGGCTGATAAGGGTCAGCACTCGTCTCGTGACACTCGATGTGCCGACACAAGACATCATTACACGCGATAATGTCTCGGTTAAAGTGAATGCTGTCATCTATTTCCGAGTCATGGCGCCGATTCAGGCGATCATCGAAGTAGAAAATTTCCTATATGCGACATCCCAGCTGGCTCAAACTACACTGCGAAGCGTTCTGGGACAGCATGAACTCGATGACCTGCTTTCCAACAGAGAGAAGATCAATAATGATCTCCAGATCATCCTTGATAGTCATACCGATCCTTGGGGTATCAAGGTGTCGACTGTTGAGATCAAGCATGTGGATCTCCCGACCGAAATGCAGCGAGCGATGGCAAAACAGGCGGAAGCCGAACGGGAGCGGCGCGCGAAGGTGATTGCGGCAGAAGGTGAGTACCAGGCTGCCGAAAAACTGAAACTGGCTGCTGAGATCATACAAGATCAGCCGATGGCGCTTCAGATGCGATATCTCCAGACTCTCAGAGAAGTTGCCGCCGAAAACAACTCGACAACAATCTTTCCGATCCCGATCGACCTCTTCAGCATCTTCATCCAGGATAAATCAAAACGACAGGATGTGAAGTAATGGCGGAATCGTACGAACTGACCAAACAACATCTGTACGTGCTGATAACAGTTGCCATTTTTCTAGCTGGTCTTTTTACGGCATTCGGATTTGTTCTGGGGCGAAATGTTCAGTTGCCTGAGTCATTTCCAAGCCCGGAGGAATTGACCGAACAGGTTGTGATCGATGAGGATGCGACACAGTTACCAACCGAAATCGAAAATCTCATGAAATCGAACACGGATTCCTCATCACAACCCCATGTACCAAATGAAGATCTGACATTCTATGAGAAATACACGGCAAAGACCCCCTCACCGGTGACCGTCATGGTCGAAACTCTCAACACACCGACACCTGCGCCCAAGTTCACCGCCCAACCCTTACCGACTCTCGTTCCGAATCTCAAGAAAGGTTTTGCGGTACAAGCTGTTGCCTTGACGCAGAAATCGAATGCGGAAGCACTGGTCAAGAAACTGAAGGCCAAGGGATATCCGGTCTACATCGTTCCCAAACAAATGAAAGGGAAAAAGTCGATTTATCAAGTTCGAGTTGGTTTGTATCCGACAGAAGCCGATGCTGAGGGGATCAAATCGAATCTGATCCATCACGAAAACCTGAAAGAGGCTTTTGTAATCAGCGATTCAAAAGAATGATCCGACAATCGAAACATGACTGTACCGGTGAAACATGACACCCCAGACACCTCGTGATCTATGTATGATTGAAATTCAGCTCACTCGCATTCCCGATCCGGCTCAGCTCTTCGGTTCGCATGACTCCCACTTGAATCTGATCGAGAAGACGTTTGATGTTTCGATAGTCGCTCGGCAGGACACCCTGGAGGTAACCGGATCGGCATCGGCGGTCGAGCAGGTTCGGATGATCATCCAGGATCTGGAGAAACTGACGAGTGCAGGATACGGTCTGACGCGTGATGAGTTGCAATCCGCCATCCGCGCATTCCAGGCCAGACCGGCAGGAGAAGCCAACATCCGCGAGCTGTTGCTCAACGGCAGCATCATCACCACTCGCACCCGCAAGGTTTTCCCAAAAACCCCGCAGCAAAAAGCCTATATCGATGCCATCGCACATAACGATCTGACCTTCGCGATCGGACCGGCAGGAACCGGTAAAACATACCTTGCAGTCGCAATGGCCGTCTCGTATCTGCTCACCAAGAAGATCAGCCGGATCATTCTGGCCAGGCCGGCTGTGGAGGCCGGTGAAAGCCTCGGATTCCTGCCAGGTGACATGGTTCAGAAAGTCAATCCCTACCTGCGACCGTTGTACGATGCCCTGTTCGATCTGCTTGAACTCGATCGCGCCCAGAGACTTGTTGAAAAGGGAGTGATCGAAGTCGCTCCGATTGCATTCATGCGCGGCAGAACCCTCAACGAAGCCTTCATCATTCTCGATGAAGCCCAGAACACGACTCCGGAACAGATGAAAATGTTCCTCACACGACTTGGCTACAACTCGAAAACCGTCGTCACCGGGGATATCACACAGATAGACCTTCCACGGGAACGTCGATCCGGTCTCGTCCATGTCCAATCCATCCTTCACTCCGTTCCAAACATTCGATTCCTGTATCTCACGGAACGGGATGTCGTTCGCTGCGATCTGGTGCGGGCTATTGTCTCTGCATATGAAGCCGGTGAACGCGCGGAATCGGAACGGAAAACGGCGCATCGATCGAATCAGATCGTGAAATGAGGTGAGTACGACAGGACCGTTGCGAAAGATCCCGGGAGCAATGAAAGATTCATTGAATCCCTATATGAGGCAGGTTGCGGATTACTCGAAATGGGCGTTGCTGATCATCCTCTCATCCTATCTCATGTCCCCCTCACCGACTCCTTCATTGGAGAATCTGACCGTCGGTGAGAAAATCTGGCAGGACATCCGTTCGAATCATGAATTCACCGTTATCGATGATGCGGCGACTGAAAAGAGAAAACTGGCCGCAGAAAACGCCGTTCTTCCTGTTTATGATTTCGATAGTACTCTCGGTATAAAAATCAATCAGAAACTCACGAAGGTCTTCGGTGATTGGCGACAGCGGCTGCGTGAAGAACGATTACGTAGCGAGATTCAGAATCCGGACACAAACACCACCGCCCAACCCTATCTCGAGTCGGAGTCCACCGGCCAGAATGAGCCGACAGATAAATCCGATGCAAGTTCGAATCATTCGGTTTTTTTCGAGGAAACGGGACTGAAGATCACGCCTGAGACATTTCAGATGCTCAGATCCATGAGTTTCAACGTCGAGATCGAAACTGCCGTTCGGAATGTTGTCGAGCGCCTGTGCAATTACGCAATAGTCACCAATCGCAGTCTGCTTTTAGAGCAGGCTGTCAACGGATTGACCCGACGTGATCTGACGACAAACGAAGAGAAGAATATTTACAACCTCGATCTGATTGTCTCGATCGAGGAAATCAATCGTGAAATCGACATCCTGACGGCTCAGGCTTTCAGTGGAAATCAGATCATGCAGGACATTGTCGCCGATGTTTCACGTAGTCTGATCCGTCCGAATCTGACGCTAAACATGCAGGAGACCGTGGCACGACGAAGGCAGGCTTCGGAAACGATCAAACCGGTCTTCTACAAGGTGGGAGCCGGTGAGATCATTGCGCGATCCGGCGATAGGATCACGCCGGAGATGAAGATCCGCCTGGATCAGCTCAACAGAGTAGGTCAGCAGAGTCGATTTGGCGTGATCTTTCTCGGGAACGTCGCCTTTCTGAGCATCCTGTTCATGCTGACAAATCTCTATCTGCAGCGATTCGAACAGGCTCTCCTTGGAGATCGCAATCGGGTGACGCTGATCGGCCTCATCTCGATGATCCATATCCTGCTGATCAAGCTGTTCACCTTCGTTTTTGCGTTCATTCCTGATATGACCGTCCGATATCCGTTCGATTCTTCTGAACCCTATTTGTATGCCATACCGTTTTCCGCCGGAGCAATGCTTTTTGGATTACTGGTTCATGAACGACTGGCGATGA
>CAYYMM010000102.1:0-16634 GCA_964472395.1 uncultured bacterium
CGAGCGATTCGATCAAGGCCAGACCGATAATGAGCAGAGTCTGGATGTCTTTGTAAGAACTGGGTTGGCGAGCGATTCCATCCATGGCGCGGGAGATGGCACGCGATTGCGCGATACCGCATGCGCTGGATGCAATTGCCATGGCAAAGGCACATGAAGCGACGACCACGCTGAAGAAAAAGGTCTTGTCCCCCATGGATGTCTCCGGCTGGCCTTCCGCTGCGAAGATCGTCCCCGTCGCAAAAAACAATGTTGTCAGGATCAAACTGATCATGGCAGATTTTCGACTCATACAGCATACTCCTCTCTGTTCAACAGGTGCCGGTTCAATGTGCGGAATTCGGGATGCAAAACGGAACGGATGTCAGTGCGAATCATGGCCTTCCTCCGCAACCGCACCCGCAATATACATCATTGACAGCATGATGAAAATAAAACTCTGAAGGACTGACGTAAAGATGGCGAACATCATCATCGGGATGGGAACGATATAGGGAACCAATATAAACAGAATGATAATAATGATGTCCTCTCCCATAATGTTGCCGAAAAGCCGGATGGACAGCGACATCACCCGGGCGAAATGACTGATAAGCTCAAGTGGAAACATCAGGGGTGCGAGAAATGGTTTTGGGCCGGCAAAATGCTTCATGTAGGCTCCGAATCCATGCTCCTTGATTCCCTGAAAGTGATAATAAATGAATACGATGATTGCGCAGGATAAAGTCACGTTCAGGTTGCTTGTCGGCGACTTGCAGAACGGAAGAAGTCCGATCAGATTCCCACACAAAATGAAAAGGCCCATCGATGCAATCAATGGAAAATAGCGTGGGCCTTTCGGTCCGATGACCGAAATCAACAGGTTGTTGATCGCTTCCAAACCAGTTTCGATAATGTTCTGGAGTCGATTCGGGATAAGACTCAGTTTCCTGCGCGCGACCAGTGCAACGATCGTCAGAGCACCAAAAACAAGCGTGCTCTCAATAAAATGATCCGGAATCACCGGCGGGTCCGCGCGCAGTCCGAGAAGCCCGTTTATCTTCTGAGTGATCCAGAGAGTGTGTTCTATGCTCGATGCAGACATGTCAATCCTCTTTGGGGGTCAGAGACCGAGTCAATAATATGACGTTTCCGATTGCGGAAAACAACATAATTGAGTAACCGATCAGAAAAGCAGGAGCGTTCAGACTGAAGCGCACGATCCCGATATAAGTGAGGGCGGCCAGTATGAGAAACTTGATCATGATGAGCGCTGCGAACACGGAATGACGGCGATCTCTGCCGTTAATGGTCAACTTTTTCACAAGCCAGACAATGGCCGTCAGATTGGCAGCCCCGAGCAATGCACCGATAATCAGTCCGGAGCACATTTCGGGATGGTTCAGCAACAGACAGATCACGATCGCGAGGATACTTGAGGAGATTCCTGCTATCAGTGTGCGTCGTATCATGTTATTCGTGCTTCTTCCGGAGACCTGATGCCAGTCTGTACAATGCTCGAAACGCAGCTCCAATCCCCCCGACAAGTCCAATGAACAGGCCGGCCGGGCGCGAATCGAAAACAAAATCGATATACATACCTATTCCCAACCCGATCAGGATTGTCAGGGTGAATTCGATGCCGAAGCTAAACAATCGCCCGATTTCTCCGATTCGAGAAGGCTTCCTATCGTTCATATCAATGGTTTACCCGCACATGGATCGAAGTGTTGAAGCAACCCCGACGAATCTGAATATTCATAACATGCAACCTCAGGTCTGGCAACCATTCGAATCCATCATCGGTTATGCTCCGGGTTGCACCTGCTACCCATTCTCTTTAAAATCTGCGCATGATCACCCGCAAGCATCTTCTGATCGGATTGATAATCGCCAATTCATGGCTTCTGCCAACAATTGTCGGCTATCTATCGCAACAACCTCCCGATGCAATTTTTCTGGGATGGATTCGATCCGATGATTACCATCGGTACGGCAGTTTCATCGAACAGACTGCTCGCGAGGGCAGATTCCTGTATGAGGATCATTCGACGACCGACATTCAGTCTCCGAAGATGATCGCGATCTACTTTACGGTATTGGGCTTCATGGCCCGGTGGTTTCGATTGCCGTCCGAGGTAACCTGGCAGATCTCGTATGTCATCGTCTCTCTGTGCTTTCTGATCATTTTGAAACGATTCCTGGAAAACACGTTTCGAGATCGAAAAACACAACTCCTGGCATTTTATCTCG
This sequence comes from uncultured bacterium, assembly GCA_964472395.1. Classification (GTDB taxonomy): domain Bacteria; phylum CSSED10-310; class CSSED10-310; order CSSED10-310; family CALFER01; genus CALFER01. The sequence continues at coordinate 2,233 of CAYYMM010000102.1, forward strand.
TTCTGTGCGGATCCGGCTTGGAATGGCTGATGACTCTTACCGGGATTGACGTGCCGCGACCCCGGAACTTCTGGATGGATGGTTTTTCGACCTTCACATCTTTCCATAATCCTCTGAAGATTGCGGGTGTCGCTCTGACGATCCTGATGGTGGATGGTGCGAGTCGGTTGATGGAGTCTTCGAGATGGCCTAAGTATGTGGCGTGGTTGAGCGTGTTGATCCTTTTGAACTGGATGGTGCATCCCAACAGCGCAATCGTCGCCTACGCTGCTGTCTCCTGCATCATCTTCATCCCGCTCCGAGAGACTGATGTGGCCGATGCATCTGCATCGACTGGGTGGCGGGAAACATGGCGAAGATCGGGATTCCTGCTCGTTCCATATTTGATCGTTGTTGGCTATGTGCAATGGATGCAGACTGATCCGATGACGGCGAACATCATCCGACAGTATCACGTGCCGCATTCGAGTGAGCCGTTATGGAGCTATCCCATCCGATATAGCTGGGTGCTTTTATTCGGAATCTGGGGACTGTTCACTGCCGTTCGCCAGGGACCGATCCGGCTGAGGTTGCTTGTGGGTTGGATCGCGGGCGCATTGTTTTTTTCGTTGTATCCAGGAATGACCGGGTTGCTGTTCCAGCATATGATCCATTTTCCCCTGGCGATTCTCGCCGCTCAGCCACTGAAAAAAATGATGTCCGGTTTTGCATCTCCGATTCCCGGTATTTTGATTTCGATCATCGTGCTCGGGACCGGCGCTGTAAATGATCTGTATGCGCTGACAAAAGCATCTATTCAGACTCGCGAGGATGTCTGGCCGACTTCATTGTACGCCTCCGAGTCAGAACTTGAGATGATGCGGATCTTGTCGGGGCTTCCTCGAGGCAATGTCCTGGTCAATCGTGATACGGGCAACAAGATTGGATGGAGAGCTCTTCAGAACGTCTATCTGGGGCATTGGGGCACGACACCTCAGAAAGGCGAAAAAGAAAACAAACTCAAGCGCTTCTACGATCCAACTGTTGATTCCGCTGACAAACTGGATCTGTTGAAGCAGTATCATATCCGATACATCTGGTACGGTCCGCGGGAGATGGCTTTGGGGCCGATACCGGAGTTGCCGGACTGCACGCTTGTTCGAAGTATCGGAAATATCAGTCTTTACGAGGTGTTACACCGGGTTGAGCCGACAGACGGTCAACGCATTCAACGGCCCGATCATGAAACGGCGCCCGGATTGCGCTGAATCGAGCCGGATCGCCTCCGAAGTACGTTCTGTTTGTCAACAGCACAACCACACTCAGACGATGCCTGTCGATCCAGATGCTCGTGCCTGTGAACCCGTTGTGTCCGATAGCGTCTCTCGAGATGAGACTGCCTGCGGAAAAACTGGTGGATGCGATCTGCCAGCCCAATCCACGGCCGAAATCAAGTCCTTCGGTATGATTCCGGCAGGCATAACGGATCGTTTCCGAGCGTAGAATGGGTGTGTCGCGGCCGTTCAAACCATCGAGTATGCACAGCCCGAATACGATGAGGTCATGTGTGGAGGAGAACAATCCCGAGTTTCCGGTTTCTCCACCTGCCTGGAATCCATTGTTGTCATGGACTTCGCCTCGGATTCGCTCATTGCGCCACCTCGAGTAATCTGCACCGGCGGAGCCCGTCAGAAACCGCTCGTACGCATTACCCAACTCGACAGGGGCAATGCGATGCCGACGATTGTGAGGTGGATTGAAGCAGGTGTCCATCATGCCGAGTGGGGTGAAGATGTGTGAATCGCAATAAGATTGTAACGATCTCCCTGTAACTCTGCGCACGATTTCCGCCAGAGCGATGTACCCCAGGCATGAGTAGACGACACGTGTTCCCGGTTTGTAATCGAGCGGATCCGCGGCGATTTGCTCGATGTATTCCTGAACGGATGACCCTTTGAGATACAACGGTTTCCATGCTGCCAATCCCGCAGTGTGCGTCAGAAGCTGCTTCACCGTGACCCTGTGCAACCCCGTTTCGCGAAACTCGGGCAGGAATGTATCCGCCTGCTCCTCAAGATCGATCCGTCCGGACTCAAACAACTGCAGAATTGCTGTCGCCGTTGCAACGGGTTTGGTAATCGAGGCGATGTCAAAGAGCGTTGCCGGAGTGACGGGGATGGATCGGGGAGGATCATCGAGAAAACCGATCGAACGAGTCAACAGTAAGAGGGGATGTGCGATCCCGAATGAAGCCGCCGTGAAGTACCGCTCGGAATGGAGGTTTTCCAGAAACGAACAACAGGATTCGAAAGCAGGGATTGGCATATCAGGCGGTATGAGAAATCATGAGGATGCCTGCAAACACGAGACCGATACCGATCATCTGGGCAGGCTGCAGTTTTTCCGAAAAAAGGTACATGCCGGATAGGGCGATGAATACAAATCCTGCTCCAGTCATGACCGGGTAGGCGATCGAGATCGGCAGGGTTTTCAGTGCCTGGGTGTAGAAAACGAGATTGAGGCCGAAGGCGAACAAACCGATGAGAAACGGCCAGGAGAGGTACATTCCGGTCATCCGCTGCAGAAACGGGGTATTGAGAGCCGGGGTGGCCAGGGCGCTGGCGTATTTCATCAAAATGTTGGCCAGAGCGTTGAAAAGTAAAGCCGTAATTAAAAAGAAGGTGCTCACAGGGACGCCAGTCCTTTCTCGCTGATATGATGCGGTCAAATTCCTCACCGGGCAAACATTAAGTTTGACTCACTCTGGAGTCAATAGCGTAAGTGGTGGTAAACTCCATCCTTCGTTCAGCGGGATGCACGAGTCGGACGGAAAGGAGATCGTGATGTTCAAGGCCGTCTATCTGGATATGGGAGGTGTCATCCTTGGCGTCGATCCCCAATATTCAAGGACCGAGTCGATTTTATATTCGATTCGAACAAAAACGGTTCGACGTTTTCTCGGCGATAATCTCGATATCGATCGATTCGTTTCATTCATTTCAGAGACAATCGACAATGGAGTTTACCGAGTCAACGCAATGGATCAGGGTGATTCATGGCGGTCACTCGTAATAGCACTTCGGGCCTTTACTCAGCGCGAACCGTCTCACCGCGCCATCCGGCAGATGTATTGGGATCAGATCGCATACTTACAGCAACACCTGTTCATCTATCCGCATGTCTTTGGAGCGCTGCGCGAGCTCGCATCGATGGGGCTCCGGATCGGGCTGATATCAAATGTCTTTCATCCTTCGATCATCTATCGAGAACTCCTGTCAAAATTCAGAATCCTCGATGTTTTTGATCCTCTCGTCTATTCCTCCGATCTTCGCTTTAAAAAACCGGATCGCAGGATCTTCGAATATGCCATGGCCCGGCACGCCGATTTGCATGCGTGTGAAAGCATGTTTGTTGGAGATACCTATGATGTCGACGTCGTGGGAGCGATCCAGGCGGGCATGTTCCCCGTCTGGCTGAACAGGAAACGATCGACTGACAATCATCATGGTGTCGACGAGATCGTATCACTGGAAGAATTGCCGGATTTCGTCCGGGATCATCGCTGATCAACTCGGGCATTTGATAAAAAAAAGAGGGAGGCGGTCTGCCTCCCTCTTATCAGAATGCATTTTCCGGATTATTCGTATCCGAACTCGAACGAGTCGAAATCCCCATAGATCGTCATGGTTACGGGATCAAGCAGAGCAGCCCAGAACTTGAGTCCTGAAGCACTCCCTGCACCCGAAGGCCATGTGAATTCGAGGATCGTGTCCGATTCGAGATACCCGGGGACAAGGTCAATCTCTGTATAGTCGAGATCCTGCGTCCAACCCGGCCAGAAGAAATACGTGGTGCTGTAGATATCGAGAATGATGAATTCCTGCACTGAGATCGTACCGGTGGGATTGGATATCGTCACATCCATCTTGAAATTGTCGCCCGCATGGAAGACGTCATGGGACATGCTAATGGCGATGAATGCGTTATCCGGAGTCGGCGTTGCGGTTGGAGCAGACTGTGTGTTGGTCGGAGTGGGAGTCGAAGTCGGTACGGATGTGGTGGGGGTGGCTGTTGGAATCTGTGTGGTGGGTGTGGGCGTTGGAGTTTGACTCGGTCCACTGGTCGGACTCGGTGCCGTGAAAGGAATCTCGAAGAAGGTCAGGATATCCTGCATCAGCTCGTTCTTCGTGCCGCTACCCTGTTCGATCAGACCTCCGAATTTCGTGCTGCTGCCGATGGTCTTGTAAGTGTTCCCATCGTAACCGACACAGGTGTAGTAACTGTTGTTGCCGTCGACGAAGAGATTGACTGCACCTGATCCGGCACTGATCTGATCGATGTAGTTGTTGTAGGTTGCGCTGGTCTGGTAACCGAATGCCATCCCTTCGGTGAAGGTGCCGGCGATTCCGTTGAGCGGTCCGGCATTATTCGTTCCGTCCGAAACACCATTGATGTGGAAGTATGGATGGACAACAGTCGGATTGTCGTATGCCCAAGTTTCGCCGCCTTCCATATACAAGCGACCGCCGCCATCGAGGAAATCCTTCAGTGCAGCGCCTTCAGCACCGCTCAATGCATGCGCTCCGCCACTGTAGACCCCCAGACAGACGAAAAGACTGCGATAATTCGCGAGTGTCTGCGGCATGCCGGTGAGATAGGCCGGAGTTCCCAGGAGGGGGATCAGTGAATCTCGAATCACAGTGCCGGAGTTATGTGTGGAATCCAGATCGATTACCGCCGCTGCGATGGGTTCGATGATCTGAATCCGATGATATCCGGAGGCAGGGTGATACGAGGTGTTCTGCGCAACAGAGGAATCGACTGCGACAATCCGATAATCGACTGTATCACCGGCCTGGACGGTTCCGCCGAAAGGCGCGGAAAAACTGCTCCCATCCTGATCCATCGGAACAGTAACAGTCGATCCACCGCTGATGATGTATTCGAGCGTCACGGAGTCGATCCCGATGTTATCGGTCACGACGGCTGTGACATCGACGGGCCATGCCGGTTCGCCGATTTCCGTGTAGGGTGTATGAGTGATGGAGGGTGCAACCGTGTCGATGATGACATTGAAGCTGTAAACGGTGGTGGGGGCGTTGAACGGTTTGAGCCGGTTGCATCCGGCCTGGTTGCGGATATCGAAGTAATAGGAAACGGTTGTGCCCTGCGGTTGCGCCGGGACGCTCGCGGTGTATGTCTGCCACCTTGTCGGAGACATCGGAATCGATTGATAACTGCCTGTTCCTGCCCGCCAGTAGAGCATCGGGTAGCCGGCCGTGAAAGGAGAATTGACAATGAAAGGGATATCGATAGGAATCGGATCAGTGGTGTTTTCCGTATCGAAACGAGGAGTGAACTGGTCAGCACCGACATCGGACAACTCCGTCGTGACGGTCTGCATTATGATGGACTCTTCGAAACCGTAATTCGTATATCGGACAACCCGATTGCAGTCCAACACAGCATTATGAGGGACATAACCCATTGAGAAAGGGTTGAATGCCACGCGTGATGGATCGGCCAGAACCGGATGCGTGATGCCATGAGTCGACACCCAGGCAGCGGCCTTCGCCTGATTCATCCCGGCACCGATACCGATGACTATTACTCCGCGATCCCGATTCTCTTCCCAAAGTTCTTGTAACTGAGGAGCCTCCTCATTACATCCCCCTCACGTGTCCTGCCAGAAATTGAGAATCACGACGGATCCTGCAAAATCAGTGAGCGAGACGGGATTTCCCAAATGATCGTTCAGTGTCCAGTTGGTAACCGTGTCACCAACCTGATAGGCCGCCAACCCTGAGCCGCCTAATGCCAGCAATCCCAACATGACCAAGGACAACTTCTTGAGATTCACCATTGCTCTCCTCCTCTCGGTGAAAAAAGTCCCGAATCATTATTGCAATATCTGAACCAATTCTTCACGATGGGAGCATGCGACTTTCCACAGCAGCTCTCGCTATCTCGCTTTTCTGCTGGGTCCACAACATGCCGATCACCAACGCCGCGCAGATCAGCGGAGAAGTCATCGACGCATATACCGGCGCACCGATTCAGAACGCAGACGTGACCGTGAAGCCGGGTGATCATCACGTGGTGACAGATATCAGGGGATCGTTCACGATTTATCGAATTGAGCCGCAGGAATACAGTTTGATGGTCAGAGCGGAAGGGTACAGCGGTTCATCCATCGATCGATTCGTCGTAAAACCCAGGGATCCGAGTTCCCGGTTTTTTAAAATCCCCCTCACTCCGCTGGCATACGATGTCGAGATCACTGTGTCGGCAAAACCGATCGAAATCCGGTTCAAGGATGTCATGGCAACCGAGATTCCCGCGGAGTTGTTCAAAGATGCCCCCGGTGCCATGGAAGATCCGGCAAAAAAGGTTCAAACTTTACCGGGGGTTGTAGGTGAGAGTGACTTTTTATCGATTCTGTATGTTCGGGGAGGCAGTTCCGATGAGACGATGCTATTCCTCGACCGGGGATATCTCCTGAATCCCTATCATCTGGGAGGTGCTTTTTCAGTCTATTTTGAGGAACTGGTAGATACGGTTGAATTTTACACGGGAGGATTCCCGTCGAGATACGGGAATGCCCTGTCAGGCATCCTGGATGTGACCTATCGTTCGGGTGATCGTCAAACCCATCATGGTTGGACGGATATCAGCCCGATCAGTGCCAAGTTTGTCCTGGAAGGACCCATCACACAAGGCACATCGAGTTATCTCATTGGCGCTCGAAGGTCATACTGGGATTTTGCGGCCGATCTGTTCAACCTGGATGATGACATCGCCGCACCGTATTTCGGAGACGTCCTCGGGAAATATACCTATTTCGGTCCGACAAGACATGTTTCGTTCGAGAGTCTGTACGGCCAGGATGGTCTGCAGCGATTCGATCTGCAGGAATCGGCGGAAAACCCGAGGGCCGATCCGGGGTCATTTTACTTCCTCAATAAAAGCCGCTTGTTCAATCTGACCTGGCGAGAATGGATCAACCCGAATCTCAGTTTTATCGGAACGCTGGCTTACAGTCATTCATCCACACGCGCCGATCTGACGGGAACGGAACCGTTGAATGCGGATGCGGATATCGACTTTGAGATGGCGGATATCGAAGTCGATCATGCGACTGAATCGTTCATATTCGCAGGAGGTATTCAGGCAGGATGGGCGACGATCTCGATCGATTCCTTTCTGACCGATTACCGTTCCCAGATCGACGGCAGTCGTCAGACCGGAAACGAGAATACAGATAAAACCGACATCATTTTTGATACACCGTTTCAGTTCCAGTCACTCTGGGTGCAGTCCGAATGGTCACCGGAAGTCGAACGCGTCTTTCAGATAACCGCTGGTGCGCGAGCGGATCGATGGGATCCGACCGGAGAGATCACGGTTGCGCCGCGGTGTCAGTTTCTGGCCGGGTTGACCCCGCACATCCGAATGCGCGGAGCCTGGGGGTTGTTTTACCAGTTCCCCTACAACGTGATTCAGACCGCACCCGGTTTCGGGAACCCGGACCTGAGATCTCAGCGCGCGATGCACTCGATTCTGGGACTCGAAGGCGATGTCAGTCAATTCGTGAAAGTCAGAGTCGAGGGGTACTACAAATCGTATGACCGATCCATCGTCAATTATGATTCGGCGGAATCCGCACTGGCGGCCGCATCGGATGGGCGTGCATTTGTCAATGACGGATCCGGATTTGCGTATGGTGCTGAATTCTTCTGCCAGGTGTTTCCATGGAAAATGCTGGATGGCTGGCTCACCTACGGGTATGGTCTGACTCGGGTGTTCAATCCGCTTCATGAGATCAACCCGAAATGGTATTATCCGCTGCAGGACCAGAAACACACCGCTCATCTCGTCACGAATCTCCGGTTGCTGAAGCACTGGACGCTGTCGACTCGGTTCACATACTCATCCGGACGCCCGGAGACCGCTGTCCAGGACTGGGATCTGCAGTTAGACCGTGACCCTCCCCATTACATGATCTGGGTTGCTGAATACGGATCTCTCAATGCTCGTCGTCTGGAGCCATATTTCAGGATGGATTTCCGGGTTCAATATGCGAAGCGTTTTTCACATGGCGATCTTGCCCTGAGCCTCGACGTGCTCAATGCGACAAATCGAAAAAATCTGTACGTATATAGCTACAATTCGGGAAATCCTCCGATCGAGAAACCGACAAGGGAACGCGTCAATAACCTGCCGATCCTGCCGGTGTTCAGCATTTCCTACCGATTCTGATCAGCGTCCGGCATCGTTCCAGATTTCGAGAAATCGTCCGCAGAACTCGCCATTTTCCATCAGAATCTCATGATCAGCCAGGATCCTTCCGTTACTGCGCAGATCGTGGAGGATATCCCAGTGGATGGCGGAACGGTTTTTTCCCAGGGTTTCGCGATACGCGTCTCCGAGCGCCAGATGGATGGTTCCTCCCATCTTCTCATCGAACAGGAGGTTTTGTGTGAACTGGCGAACGCCCCAATTCGTTCCGATTCCGAGTTCGCCGATCCGGCGAGCGCCTGGATCCGTATCGAGCATCTGGATCAGGAATCGCTCGTTTGTTTCCGCTGATGCTCGGACGACTTTCCCTTTTTTGAAATCGAGATGGATTCCGGAAACAACCTGACCCATGTAATAACCGGGAAACGAAAAGCGGATGAACCCGTTGACAGCGTTTTCGAGCGGACCGGTGTAAATCTCACCGTCCGGCATATTCACCTTTCCCGAACTCTCGCAAATTCTTCGTCCTGCGACTCCCAGAGTCAGATCGGATGTATTCGATTCGATCCGGAATGCTTTGACGTGTTGCAGGGCTTCAGTCATCTTCTGCTGACGGCTGCGGAGTCGCTTCCAGTGATCCAGTGCATTCTCATGATTCAGAAATCCCGCACTGAATATGAATTCTGCGAAATCACTTTTGGACATACCGGCATCCTGAGCATATGCATCGGTTGGATAGGAGGTGATATTCCAGCGAACATGTTCCTTGCGGATTCTCGAAAGTGCTTGTCGGGCGAGCCGGACTTTCGAGATTTTGGCGGGTTCAACCCCCGCAAGCGCTTTGGTGTTCGTCTCCGCAGCGACGTGCAGCGACACATCCGTGTGGCTGGCTTCAAAAAGAGCTGTGCGATGCACGTGGGTGAGTTGATCGGTGTTCGCATACCGGTAGAAGAGTTCGGCGGCTTCCGGCAGAACCGGTTTTAAAACCGGATATGCTCCGAGCATCAGGCAGTGTCGATACAACGCCAGCATCAGTGGCGATCCCTCAATCTCTCCCGTAATCTCGACACGTTCTCCCGGTTTGATTTCGGTGCAGAATTCTGTGATGACCTGTGCCCAGCGCGCGAGCCTGGGGTCACCTGATAGTCCGGTTGTCATTTAAATTATCCTCCGACTTTGTGTGGTTTTGGTATACGATATCCGGCGGGGCAATCCGAGCGGCCACCGGTTGGAACAGTATGAATTCAATACGTGCATGTCAAGACAGGGATCGGGGCTGTATCCGGATCGACAGGATTGATGAACGCAGAAGCTGGAATAATGGAACTGATTTTGCATAATCCATATTTTCCCTGATGAAGTCAGGATTCATCAGGGAAAATACAGCGAGACGTTGTCTGCCAGAAGATGGCATGTGTGTGCTAACCTGATAAGGAGGAAACGTATGCGAGGTTCAGTGAGGAAAGCGATGCTCGTGCTGCTGTTCCCGATGATCATTTCGATCAGCAGCGCCGGTGCGGCCGGCTGGCTGGGATTCAGCAACAACGGTCGATCCGATTCACAGTTCCAGGTTCGGGAAGACACCTGGGACCACCTTCGAATCGACGTGTCCATTCCCGGTGTCGAAAGCCGGGAAATTGCGACCAAAGGTGGGATGTTCTCCCAACTCCAACTCGATGACGACGCATTCAAAGGCGCTATCGGTGATCCACGAATTCCGGTTTTCCGGAAGATCGTCGAGATTCCATACGGCGCTGAAGTGACGCTGGGCGTTGAGACTTCCACCCCGGTGATCCTCGGCCTTGCCGAAGCGGGCCTGGCTTATCCGCTCATTCCCGTTCAGGCACCGGTCCCGAAACTCCCGGGAGCTCTCGAAGCCGCGCCGTTCCGTATCAATGCCGATACCTACAGCCAGAACTCATTCATCGGGACGGAACGCGTCCGCATCCAGGAAATCGATATCATGCGCGGCCACCGGCTGCTCGTCCTGGAAATTTCTCCTGTTGCCTACAATCCATCGACCAATGCGATCCAGTTCGTTTCTGAAATCAACATCGACCTCGGTTTCAGGAACGCCGACCAGAATCTGACACTTGAGATGGCCCGGAGATACGCCGATCAGACGTTCGATCAGATCTTCGATCGAATCGTTCTGAACCGGAATTCCGATCGTAACTTCCCGTTCCCGCCTCCTGCCCCGATTTCCTACCTGATCATCTCCGCAACTGATTTCCAGACTGCTCTCACCCCATTTATCGAATGGAAGGAAAACTCCGGATATGATGTCACCGTCGAAACCGCACCGACCGGCGCGACCACGACGATCATCAAGAACATCATTCTCAACGCATATCAGAACTGGGAAAATCCGCCGGCGTACGTACTGCTGGCCGGCGATACCAACACGATACCCTGTTACACCGGAGAAGCATCCGGATCCGCAGATGACAATGCATATACAGAGCTCGAAGGAACCGGCTACTGGACACCCGATATCATGATCGGACGGTTCCCGATCCGCAGTGTCACGGATCTCGAAAACATCCTTGCGAAGGTATTCCAGTTCGAACAGATGACCATGCCGAGCAAGGACTATTTCAAGGATTCCGTCTGGCTGGCCTCGTCCGACCATGCAGATATGCTGGAGGCAACACATCACTGGTGTTTTAACAATCATGTTGATCCGATTGATCCGGCATCCAATACCGCTCACGATGTGTTTGAACGTCTCGGTGGTGATACAGCCGACTTCGCTCAGAATGTGAACGAGGGTCGCGGCATCGTGACCTACTCCGGTCATGGTTACGGAGATGGATCCGGAACGGCCAGTGTGCATTTCGTGCATGAAAATGTGAATCAGTTGACGAACGTCGACAAGTACGGCCATGTCAATGTGTTCGCATGCGGCACCAACCTTCATGATCAGACGATCTCATTCGGCGAACGCTGGTTGCTGCAGCCGAACAAGGGTTCCGTGTCGTACTGGGGCACTTCCGAAAGTTCGTACTGGGATGAAGATGATGCGGAGCAGCGGGAAGTCTACCGCTGCCAGCATGAAGACCTGATTCACACGCTCTCCGCGATGTATTTCACCGGATTGATTGCGGTATACACGTCAGGCGGCGATTCCGATTATTACTTCGATATCTATAATCTGATGGGCGATCCTTCGTCGGATTACGTCACCAGGATTCCGCAATCGATCACGATCAATAGCGCGGATGCGACGACTCCGAACGAGCAGGATTTTGCCGTGAATGTCCAGGTCGACGGTTCTGCGCGGGAAGGCGCACTCGTTGCGATCCGGATGAATGGTCAGCTTCTTGGCGCGGCCTATACAGACAGCAACGGTGATGCGAACGTCCATATCGTTCCTCCGGAACCGGGTTTCGGCACGATCCTTGTGTCCGGTCACAACCTGATTCCACAGGAAGAACCGCTGATGATCATGGCTGCCGGCTGTGGTGCTGTCGCGCTGGACAGAACAATGTACAACTGCAACCAGACGGTTCTGATCCGACTCTGGGACAGTGATCTGAATACCAATCCCGGGGCGGTAAATAACGCGTTGGTTGATATTGCCTCTGATTCAGAACCGGCACCCGAAGCCTTGATATTGCTTGAGACCGGGCCGGATACCGGCGAGTTTACCGGTACGATCCAGACCTCCGGTTCCTCTTCCGGGATCGGATATCTTCTGCTTGCTCACGGCGATACCATCACGCTGCACTATCACGATGCGGCCTGCGAAGGCAGTCCTGCTGATGTGTATGATACGGCGTCCGCGGATTGCCAGGGTCCGATCATCTCCGGATTGACAGTCTCGGATCTCGGTGTCGATACCGTAACAGTTTCCTGGACTACGGACGAAGCTTCCAGCACCGTTCTGACCTGGGGCACCAGCACACCTCCGGATACCGTTACCGAGGTTCCTGCCATGGTCACGGACCATTCCATCACGCTCGATGAGCTTCAGACATGCACAGAATACTTCTTCAAGGTCGAGAGCATCGATGCCGGCGGAAACGTAGCGGTGGATGACAATGGCGGCTCTTATTACTCATTTACGACGCTTCAGCTCATGCAGATGCTCAGCGCCAACATGGATATCAATCCGGGATGGACATTCCAGGGGCAGTGGGCCTGGGGACAGCCGACCGGTTCGAGCGGGGATCCGACAGGTGGTTACACCGGGAACAATGTGGTCGGTTACAACCTCAGCGGCAGTTACGGCAATAGCATGACCGCAATGTATGCTACGACACCGCCGTTCGATTGCTCGGGCGCGTCGCAAGCATATCTTTCCTTCTGGAAGTGGCTTGGTGTTGAGAGTGCCTCGTACGATCATGCCACTGTCGAAATCTCGACCAATGGCTCGACCTGGACAGTCGTCTGGGAACATACCGGCGGTTCGATTCAGCCGTCATCCTGGGAATTTGTCGAGTATGACATTTCCTCCTGGGCGGCCGGTCAGAGTTCGGTCCAGATTCGCTGGGGAATGGGTCCGTCGGACAGTTCAATCGCCTATTGCGGTTGGAATATCGATGATGTGTCCGTTTCGTATACAACACCATGCAATGTTCCGGTTCTGACTTATCACAGCCACGAAATCGATGACTCGGCGGGTAATAATGACGGCGAAATCAACGCGGGTGAATCGATTCAGATGAACGTGATGCTCCAGAACCTCGGCATCGATGCCACTAACATTTCCGCGACACTGAGCACGACCAATCCACATGTCACGATCACGAGTGGCTCAGCGAGTTACCCGGACATTTCCCAAAGCGGCACGGGCAATTCGATTACACCGTTTGCCTTCGATGTCAGTCCGGAAGCGGTTGACGGTGAGACGATCACGTTCTCGTTGTCCTACATTTGTAACGGTTCGACAACCGGCACAACCGGCGTTTCCGACATGGTGGTTGCCCCCACCTTGATCTTCCAGACATCTATGGTGATTGATCCGGAGCGTGGTGATGGTGACGGAATACTCGATCCGGGTGAAACAGCCCAGATGATGGTGACGTTGAGCAACATCGGGAATGGAAACGCAGCCGGAGTGAGTGCTGAACTGACTTCCGATCAACCTTCGTATGTGACGATCAGCGATGCCGTTGCCGGCTATCCGGATATCCCGGGAGGCGCTATTGGACAGAGCCTTTCACCGCACTACACTGTTCAGATCTCTCCGTCGATCCCGGATCCGACAATGGTCACATTCACACTGGATATCGCGGCCGATGGATACTCGTCATCGGATACGTTCACGCAGGAAGTAACCTCATCCACCTTCGCGCGACGATACATCTGGAACATGGATTCGAACCCGGGTTGGACGGCAGAACCGAACTGGGCATGGGGTGATCCGACCGGTACTGGTGGAGATCCTCAGAATGGGTACACCGGAACGAACGTCTATGGGTACAATCTAAATGGAACCTATGAAAACAATATGACCGAGAAAAACCTGACGACCACAGCAATCGATTGTTCCTATGTGGCGGATGCGGAAGTTCGATTCTACCGGTGGCTGGGTGTGGAAAGTGCTACTTGGGACCACGCATCGTTCAAGATTTCAACGAACGGATCGACCTGGACCACGTTGTGGGATCATACCGGTTCGACTCTGAATGAAACCGCATGGACCCAGCAGGCATTCGATATCTCGTCATATGCCGACGGACAACCCATGGTATATCTGCGCTGGACGATGGGAACGACAGACACTTCGGATGTTTATAGCGGTTGGAATATTGACGATGTCGAGATCTGGGGATCCACAGGAACACCGGTTGACACGCCGACTCCTGCACCGCCGACCCATACACCGACGATCACACCTACCCGGACTCCGACGGTACCCTTCACTCCGACCCCGACGCGAACTCCGACCGTTCCTTTCACTGCCACTCCGACGCGAACTCCGACCGTTCCTCCCACAGCGACTTATACGGCTGCTCCGACGATGCCTCCGACCATGACGCCGACCCTTCCGCCTCAGCCGACTGACACACCTGCGGGACCGACAGCGACACCGACTGAAGGTCCGACGACACTCACGGTGGATCTGACTCTCAGCCAGACGATGTTCCACAGTGGTGATCAGTTTATGCTGACCAGGAAGGTGATCAATCCGGGACCCGAGTTGACATTGGATGAATGGATCATTCTGGATGTTTACT
>CAYYMM010000103.1:0-16349 GCA_964472395.1 uncultured bacterium
CATCCGGTCCGCAGTCGAATTACTCCGGAAGGAGTGTTTGCGGACCGGAAGAGCGGATCAGGTCAATCGATTACGAACCGCCGAGAGAAAATTCCGGGACATCCTTGATCAAAGGCCTCAGGAAGCCTGATTCGATCAGGGCTTCTGCGCACCTTTCCCGGCGAGCGCCCCGAACAGCCGGATGGCATCCTGCATCGGATACCGGTTGCCCCACATCGTCACCTTGCTCGTGAGCGTCCCCTGTTTGGGCATCCCCATCACCTCACGCATGACGTTGGCAGGTGAATTCGGATCGAAATCGGCCGTTTCACTGTAGCGTGCATTCAGGAAATTGCTGAAATATACCTCGTTCAGCGGCAGTTTCTGCACGACATCGGTATTCCCCTTGCAGCTCTGGAACCCGAGATCCGCGTTGATGTTCTCCATCTGGACGCGCTCCATCTTCCCCGCTGCCGACGTGCCGGGCTCGACATACAGTAGCGGCGCCTGCTTGTTCAGGAAAATGATGTTGTTGTCCATTTTCAGCCACTCGTTCAGGTTCCCGCGTGTATGATCCACTCCCGTGAGCGCATTGCAGCCGATGATGTTGTCGTGAATGTCGTACGATACCATCGTCATCACGCGCACTCCGTAACCCATATCGCCGAAATCCTTGGTCCGGCTCCAGGTGAACAGAATCGTGTTGCCCGCGATCTCGACATGACCGTCCTTCTCGATCGGTCCTTTGGGCCCTTTCTTCCCCCCGATGCCGAAGACCTCGATCGCCGCCATTTTATTGCCCGCGAAGACATTGTTCAGGATCCGGACATTGCCCTTCTTCATCCCGCCCTGGATACCGAAATGGCCGTTGAGAAACACGCAGTTGCGGATGATCAGATCCCCCTCGATCACGGCATTGACCTTGTTGGTGAAACACACCAGAGGCTCATCGACCGTGCTCGGTCCCTCCGCCGGCTTCTCGGTCTGCGCCAGGATGCGTCCGCCGATCCCCTCGATCACTGATTCTTTGGGCGAATAGGCGTTCTGTTCACCTCGATCGAAAACAAATCCATCGAGAATGAAGGAACTGCCGGCCGGAACATTCAGAATGCTGAGGAGGGGTTTTCGACCGCTTTCGCCGGATGCCCGTGAGGGGATCACAGTGGTCGCGAACTGGATAGGGTCGCGCGACGAGAAATCCGGGGCGTATCCGCCGAGCAGTTCGACGGGTTGAGGGGCTTCGAGATACCCTTTGTCGCGAAGGCCGGTGTAGTTACCCTGAGCGACATGGATCCGGTCGCCGGCCTGGCTGGCCTTCAGGGCGGATTCGAGATTTTTGAAGGGGGCTTCCTTTGTGCCCGGGTTTGCGTTATCGCCGCGATCTTTCGCCACATAGAGATCTCCGGCGAAGGTGCCCGGAACGGCACTGACGGACAAAACGACGATGCACAACAGGGAAAACAGGCTCTTCATATCGGCTCTCCTTTCACGTTCGAGTTACTTTTAAAAATCAGGCAGCGATTAGGATAACAGCGAATGAGAACCAATTTCAAGATGAACCGGCTACCGATGAGTTCTCTCCCTCATTACTGGTATCGGCTGCAGCCAGAACGGAATAGGGGGCATAGGATCGTTGAACGGAAGGAGCGTCCGGTCGTAGTGAAACCCCATATCGACATGGTCGAAATCCGCTTCAAAATCGGTGCCGGTTGTCAACTGATCCATGCAGATCTCTCCCGCGGTGGACTCGAAGCAGACATCGGCAGAATAAGCATTCGGTGCTTCCAGACAGGGACTGTTTTCAGGCTGCCCCGCACGAATCTGGCTCAGATAATAATCCCCTCGAGGTCCCTCGATGAACAACGGATCCAGGTCGATGTTTCCCTGGCCGGAGTAGCCCCCCTCCACATCGCTGAAGCGGATCTCACAAGCCGACGTATTGATCGGGGGAGTGGAGTTGAAGTAGATGATCGAGTTATCGATCTGGGGAGCAGTTTGATCGGAGTAGATTGCACCGCCTTCATTGCCTGCGACATTGTCCGTCAGAGTGCAGTTCTTAATCTGAGCGGAAGTTGAGAAGAACCAATGGAAGCATCCACCATTCTGCCCGGCTGAATTCTGTGAAAAAAGGCAATTAGTGATCGATGCGTCATCGACATAGGAAAACCCGATCGCTCCGCCATTCTGCCCAGAGACATTGCTATTGAACACACAATGCGACAGAGTGGCCAATTCCGAGTCTTTCCAGGAAATTCCAGCACCGTAATCGTCACATTCATTGTACCCGATCTCACAATCAGATAACTCCACACGATTGGTCGTAGAGAAATAGATCCCTCCTCCTTCTCCACCAGAGTAGTTATTCGAGATCACACAACTCACAATGTCCGAGTGACCAGTACCCCAGAAGTAGATTCCGCCCCCATTTTCATTCGCTGAGTTACGACACACGGTGCAGTTTGATATGGTTACAAATTGAGAACAATAATCCAGAATTCCCGCTCCTTGGATCATGCTTTGATTCCCGGAAATTATCGTATCAGCAATAGAACAATCCATGCACTGGTCCAGCCTCAGCCCTCCTCCATGCTCTCCTGCGTTATTACCGGTGACACAACACTTGATCATGTTTACTCTGGATTCAACGAGGTACAAGCCACCTCCGCCATTGGCTGTATTGTTTTGGATCAAACAACGATCGAACAGCACGGATGGGGAACGACAATCCTCAATGAAAATTGCTCCGCCGCCTGCTTGAGCGTGGTTGTTTTGGAATATACAATCGCGAACCGCCAGATTGCACCAGGAAGCGTGGAGTCCGCCTCCTTTGTATTGACTTCCGTTTTCAATCGTGATGCCCTGAAGAAGTATTTGGCGCGTACCGTTCCGAGCGAACAAAAAAGCATACGTGTTGCCCTCGCAATCGACCACGCAGTGACTCGGCCCGGTTTCGGACCTGATCGAGACCGCTCTATTATAGATAGAGATGCCCCGATTACCGTTACCCGAATACACACCATCGGCCAGCAGAACCGTGTCGCCGTCAAGGGCGACGTCGACTGCGGCCTGAATCGTCGGATACTCCGTTGGAACACGCAAGAAAGTCGCGTCTGCAGAAAAGCTGCCGAACACTGAAAGTGAAATCAATAAACAGATTTGTATCTTCATCGCTGGAACTCCTGTTGAAGGTCGGCCCTGACACCTGTAACCTGTTATAAAGGAGTCCGGATCGGATCCATTTCGTGCTCACACCTTACTCACTCCATCCGAAATCGAACATACCGATCCCACTGACTGCCTCATCCATTTCGGGATTGACCAACGCCGCATACCATGTGATTCCGGATGTCGATCCGATATCGGAAGGCCAAGTGAAATCCGGAATGATCTGAATCTCGGTCAAACCGGGATTGCAGTTGATGGAATAGTAATCGATCATGTTGTAGCTCGGTGCGCAATAAAACGTCCCCCAGATATCCATGACAGCGAAGAATTTGTATTCATCGCAGGCATAGTCGTATGGATTCCAGATGAACGCATTACACCCTGCGCGATCACCGGGCTGAAACGAGTGAGATGGCATTGTGATGTAGGCCATCGTGACATTCGGCCAGGAGAATTCATAAGCACCCATGTCCACACCGATACCGCTCGGACGAGGGTTTCCATCCAGATCGGATGCGGGAGATCCTTCGGGAGTTCCGGAATCGATGCATGGGGATCCGGGTAACAGGTGGAAATCAGGTGGACAGTGTCTCGAGAACACCGGATCAACATCGAGATTGCCCCTGCCAGGGTCACCACCCTGGATATTGGAGTAGATGATACTCATCTGATTACGGTCGTTGAATTGTGAAGGGGAGTTTAACCGGACAATTGAGTTTGCTATCGAGACTGTCGAGACCGATGTCCATATCGCCCCGCCTTCCAATGAACCTGTATTCATTGCAAGGGTACAGTTCATCAGATAAGGGAATGAATCTATGCAATAAATACCACCTCCGCGAGAAGCCTTGTTCTGGACGACGATGCAGTTGGTGAGATGTGGCGATGATCCCAGAAACCCGATCGCTCCTCCGCCGTCTCCGGCTCTGTTTTCCGTGAAAACACAGTCTGCTATGATCGCATCCGAGTAATCACAGGCAATGCCTCCGCCGCGATTTGCGGCAATACCGAATGTGCTGTTCGCTGAAAAATTGCAATTCCTGAACATGGGTGTTGAGTGCCGGCAGAAAACAGCACCCCCGAAGGCGGCCAGAGCTCTTTCCGATCTGTTTGCATAGAATGTGCAGTTCAGGATTAACGAGGACGAGTTTTCGAAATAAATGGCTCCGCCGCCGGTCACCAACCCGATCGTCTGGTTCGATGTGAATGTACAATCAATGATCGTTGGCGACGCATGATGGCAGGATATCGCACCGCCTTCGTCATCGGAGGATCCGTTCCTGATTGTGAAACCCATGATGACCGAATTCTCGTCCTCTCCATTGCAGAAACAAAACCCACGATGAGGATCGAAATGACTACTCTGACAATCGATGATGCATGAATCGGGTCCCGCCGTCGACTTCACGACAATCGGCTTGCCGGAAAAATCGATATCCCGATTGCCATCCCCCGTGTAGATACCATCTGCAACCTGCACGATATCTCCGGGTGCCGCGGCATCGATACCGGCCTGGATCGTGGGGTGTTCCGAGGGTACGTGCAGCACGGCAGCGATTGCGGGCCAACCCGGCATGGCAAGGACGGTTAAGCAAAGACAGAATTGGATTTTCATTCCGTAAGCCTCCTGAGCGGGAACAGCCGAAGAATCGAAGCACCTGTAAATCTAATGGTTCCGGTTTCGACGGCTTTCGCGCAGGAAACTTACTCACTCCATCCGAAAATCCAACTGTCCATTTTCCCGACAACTCGTGTCATGCCCGGATCGGTCAATGCCGCATGAAACACGATCCCCGAACTCCTTCCGACACCGGAAGGCCAGATGAAACCGGAAAAAACCACAATCTCGGTTTCGCCTGCTGGAAACGATCCATATTGATCCAGATAGTGATCGAAATCGGAGAAGGATGGCGCAAAATAATACTGTCCGAAGACATCCAGGATAACGAACAGCGGGAGTCCTCTCAACTCCTCAGCGGTGGCATTGCAGACCGTCACGCGGCATGTGCACACGTCGCCGGGATAAAACACATGACTCGACATCGCCAGGCTGACACCTGTCGTCTCGCAACCCGATGGTGTCGGTGTTGCTGTGGAGGGATGGGATGCGGCAGGGGTCGGAGTCGGGGTTCGGGATGGCATCGGGGTGGAAGTCCGGGCAGGCGTGGGAGTCGGTGTCTGTTCCGCAACAAAATCGTATTTATAGAATCGATTCCCGCCTCCATCGTCACCCGGCGTGAGGCCCTGCCAATAATAGATGTGATTCTGAGCGTATCCCAGGCGACATCCGTTGAAGTAACCCTGGGGATTCGGCAGATCCGCCAGACGGATCCACACATCCTCCCCGATTGAATAGCGATAGAATTCATATCCCGGATCCTCGTAGCAACTCCCGCCTCCCAATGCATAAATAAAATCGGAATACTCGGGCATCCAGGACCCGATCCACAGCAGCGAACCGCCGTCCCCCACGCCGCCTGCGTCCGGAATATCGGCCATGTCGGACCAGGTCTCTTCCGGAATGCGATATCTCCAGAAATCCCTCAGCGGGGACGTTTCATAGTACTCGCCCCTCAGCGCAAACAGGTCAGTGCCGCCGGTCCATACGAGCGAACAGCCGTCATCGACCCGATCGGGCGGATCCGGCAGGTCCATCCATTCGTCAGATTCCGGATTGTAGGTGGCGAATCGCATGCCGTGCGCATCATTTGAGCTGCCCATGATGGCATAAATTGTCTGGTCGAACCCCGACCAGATGATCGCATCGCCCGCTCCCTGGGGTGAGGGGGAATCGGTCCGTCGCGACCAGAGATTGTCCGAGAGTGAATAGCGGTAGAATTCCCGCCTATCGGGGTCCGAGTATCGTGCTCCGGCCAAGACGTAGAGATTTTCATCGGTGTCCCAGGCGACGGCCGTGCCGTTCCGGAAAACGCCTGTGGGCAATCCCGCAACGGACAGGTTCGTCCATGCATTGGACATGGGATTGTATCGCCAGAACACGGCGTCGGTGGTCGCGTTGTCACATTTGATGATGTAGATGTAGTCGCCGTTTCCGATCACGGCTTCGCCGTATCCGCCGGTTTCCGGAGACGATTGTTTTTCGGTCCAGGCATCCGCGGATGCCGTTGCCGCGGACAGAGCCATGCAGTACAGCACAGCCAGTGCGTTTTTCAGGATGAAATTCATCTTATCGTGCCCCCCTCAGGCCACCCTGCACAAGTGTATCTCAAAGAGGGGTGAGCATCAAGCGGGATCACCGACCAACACACCCTCATCGGTTTCCCGCAGTTGAAACGACCTGACTTGCATTCAGGTATTGTCTGGCATTCTCAATTTACTCTTTTTAACATCCGGCATCACGAATCGGGTATGAAACTTATTGCGAAGGTGCAGTGTTTGTCGCCCTGGATGATTGAGCTCAGCAGCGTCACTTCCACTTGTTTTCTCAGTACGGTCTCAAAGAGATGCTTGAACCAGCCGCATGAACAGTGACAGTATGTGGATGAAAAGGGCAGTTTTGAGTGACTGACAGAGCCGCAGTAACAGCGATTGTATGTTGCGAAAATGATATCGCCCGATCTGCTTAACTGCCCGCCGCCAATATGGGATTTATTCAGACTGATCAGAAAGCTGTCCAGGTCCTCTTCCTGTTGCCATAAACGTCTTGCCTTTTCCAGAATGCTTGCACCGATGCAATGACGGCCGCACGACTCCATGATCTCACGTCGTTTACTCTCGTCAAGACTTCGATCCAGCACACTCATCATGTCGAAAATACAATGAGCCTTCTGTTTGGGAGTGGTCAATTCAATGTAAGAAGAACACGTCCGCAGCAACTCATCTCTGACAGAAGTCGGCTGCAGATGCTCGACATTTTTTTGGAAGATTTTTGCTTTAAATGGCATTGCATCCCTCTCTTGAATCATGTTTCGAGCTTCGCACCTTTTGTTATCTCGAAAACTCAGCCATTTTTGAAACTATTCGCTCCATCCGAAATCAAAGATGCCTATCTCACTGGCTAATGCAGTCATCTCCGGATTGGTCAGGAACGCATACCATAGAATGTTTGAAGCGGATCCTGCGTTATCGGGCCAGGTGAACGCGGGAATCACTGTCAGCTCAGTCAAACCAGGAAAGAAAGTCCACTTATAATAATCCATTTCAGAAAATCCCGGAGCGAAGTAATAACTGCCGAATACGTTTAAAATCACGAACAAAGGATAGTCCTTCAATAGCGAGTTACCAGCATTCCAAACTGAAACGGAACATGAGGCGGTGTCGCCAGGACTGAACGAGTGTGCTGGCATCGTGATGTAAGCGCGAGTTACGGAAGGCCAGCCAGGAAACTCGAATGCTCCCATGTCGACTGCTCCGCCATGCAGACGTGGATTACCATCTAAATCAGTCATGATCTCATCATAATCAATACCCGAATCAATACAGGGTGAGTTTGAGGAGAGATGAAAATCGATGGGATCACCACCTACGATAAGTGGATCAGAATGGATGTTCCCGGTTTCTGAGTATTTTTGATCCTTGATAGCGGAAAACTTGAGGTCAATGATTGAATCATAATAGGTTACTTCGCAGATATCGCAATATCCGTTATCCCAGATGAGGGTACTGAGTATGGTCACATCAGATCCGTAGATCTCGATTCCGCGGCCAGAATCCTTGGCGATTCGATTTCCGTAGATCGTAGTGGATGTCATTGTCACCCTGGAGAAATCGATGTTCAATCCATGAGCATCTTCACCCGTGTTACCCGACACCAGACAATTGATGATCGTTGCGGTAGCATTTTTCAAACGCAAACCACCACTCATCAGACCTGTGTTACCCAAAATTTTGCAGTTGGAGATACTCATAATCGATTCGTTGCAGTTCAATCCTCCAGTTCCCGCCCAGTATCCGGACACTCCCATAGATGCGTTTGCATCGATTGTGCATTCGGAAATCGAAAGGGTGGATTCGAGGCACTCGATGCCTCCACTTGAGAGGCTGGCACTGTTTCTCGAAATGGAACAGTTTGTGATAGCAGCAGAGGTATATCGCAGAAAGACCCCGCCTCCAAGTCTTCCCGAATTGGCCGAAATAGCAGTAGCCTCGATTATTGGTGAACCAGAATGAATACAGATTCCTGCTCCATCAGACGCTAGGTTCTCAGAGATAACACAATTGATGATCCTTGGCGACAAACCACTGATTTCAATGCCTCCTCCAAAACGACCTGAAGTATTGGTGAAAATGGAGCAGTTTACAATTAAGAGGGAGGAGTTCGCGCAATGAATCCCTCCTCCTCGGAATTCGGCTTGATTGTGTGAAATCGTGCAATTGGATATCGTCGGTGACGAATCGACGCAGTTTATTCCTCCGCCGTCGGCATCCCCTTTCAGAAGCCCATTTCGAACTGTGAAGCCAGTCAGAACAGACTCCTGGGTTTCACCGGAATGGAAAACAAAACCCCTGTGGTTTTCCTGTTCGGTCCCTTGGCAATCAATAATACATGTCTCCGCTCCATTCTCAGAAGCAACAGTTATCGCTTTTCCTTTGAAATCAATATCCCTGTTTCCATCTCCCGTGTACGTCCCATCAGCGACTGATACAGTGTCCCCATCAACAGCCGCATCAATCCCAGCTTGGATAGTCGGTTGTTCAGACGGAACTCGAATCGTTGCAGCAAAAACACTGCTCGACAGAATCATCCCTGCAACGCTCAGAATCAATACAGTCAGCTTCATGATATTGCTCTCCTGATAACTGTTTGACTTCAAACATTATACAGTGTTTCCAGTCAATGTCTATGGAAAGCGGGTTGTGAATCCCCTATCTTTCAATGAAATCTGCCACGCGGTCAAGTGACACTTGTATCTGAGCGATCATACATCGGAGTGACCATCACGATCAGACACAAGTCAATCACAAAGAATCAAGAGGTTACAACCCAAAAATCTGTAACCCATTGATTTTACTCTGCGTCCCCAGCGGGATTCGAACCCGCGTCGCGGCCGTGAAAAGGCCGTTCGGGGTTAAATGGCGTGTTCGCCGCCGATGTCCGAAAAACCAGTTTTTAAACGGCTCTGCAAAGTATCCCGACGCGATTTCCATCGTCAGCGTCGCCAGGAATGACTGTCTTCGCATGTTCACACCCGCGACCAAAACGGGATCAGGTCAAACTTGTAAGCAGTATGTAATCCTGTGCCACCAACCAGATCTTGAGAGCGTAAAAATGAGTGAAAGGGGTAACACTTCCGCGCGTGGGTTAGCCACGAAGAAGGAAGGGAGTGTTACGTATGGGAAAGAAGCAGAAGCGGAGTAGTCAGCCGAAGGCTGGTCGCCCCCCGAGGGGGGCGAAGTCACAGCACCCGGGATGTTACCCGGCGGAAATCAGGCTCAAGGCGGTGAAGCTGTATCTGGAGGAGGGGCATCGTGCGTCTTTCTAATTGTCGTTGACCACGGGATCTCTCGCAAATCTTATTACAAGGGGGAGAAGTGGGGACTGGAAGCACTGCTGGGTGCCGTGTCGGACCGGTCACCCGGCCGATCTGCGGTTCCTGTGGATTCCGAGAAGGAGGCCATTGCACAGAGTCTGGTGGAGGCTGAGCGTCAGCTTCTCCTGGCCGAGCAGCATGCGGAGATCCGGGACAATGTTAAACTTGCCTTACATCGTTGCCGCGTTGCCAGAGAAACGATCTATTGCATGAATCGTGTCGTCATCATAAGATAAAATGCAGATTTGCAGCTTGACAAGATCCAAGGAGGGCGAATGGGACAGAATCAAATAAACCAGGTAGTTTTGTTCACTTTCTCGATGCTGCTACTGGGAACCGCTGATGGGAGATGCAGGATCATCAATGTGCCGACAAATGCAGAGTCAATTTGGGAGGCTGCGGAAGTCGCATTTCCGGGAGACACGATAGCTCTGGAGCCAGGCGTTTATTCCGGTCCATCCAACCGGGGTGTTTATATTCGAGATAAGCATTTGACCATCTGTTCCACAGGTGGTCCTCTAACATGCATCATCGATTGTCAAGGGCAGGATCGCGCATTCTTTCTTGATTCTTTTTATCCAGAATACGTCTTTATACAGGGTATCACTTTCCGGAATGGTCTGGCTGATTTGGGAGGAGCGATCCGGGTGAATGGGCCAACGGTCATTACTAACTGTATCTTCGAAAACAATTCAGCGTTGGAAGGTGGGGGTGCGATATACTCATCCACCATGGAGCTATCCAATTGCGAGTTTGTTAGCAATCATGCTGGATCTTCAGAAGGAGGTGGTGCAGTTGTTTCCCATTTTGTAACGATAACCGGATGCACATTTCTATACAATACCTCATCTGGAGATGGAGGGGCTTTTCGGTATAATTTCCTCAACCATGGATACCTGAATGTTTCAAACTCGGACTTCATAAACAACACAGCGGATGGGAGTGGAGGCGGGATTTTTACGACTTCCGAGACCTGTGAGATAACAGATTGTACCTTTTCTATGAACCGAGCGGCCCAAGGAGCAGGTGTTGACTGTCGAGAAACTCATATGAAATTTGTTTTACTCACCAACAACCTCGCTGATGATCAAGGTAGCGCTGTTTACCTGTCGGAAGATAACTTGATCATTGAACAGTGTACGATCGCGTACAATGTGTCGAGACATCCTGATGGGGGGGGTATTTATGCAGCATCGACCGCCTCTCTTCAGGCAATGAATTCAATACTATGGGGCAACTCCGACGATTTAAGCATTACGACAACACCCATTTTGAGCAATTGCATCATTGGGAATTGTGATCTTTCCGGAGTGTCCGGGAACTTTGCGATGGCACCTCGCTTTAACTCGCCTCTCGTTGGGGATTTCTCGTTAAGGCCTGATTCCCCTTGTATCGATCGAGGCCAGATAGGATCTGACCCGTATCAAGGGGACGCTCCAGATATTGGTGCAATCGAATCCCCGTACTCAGGGACTGTACCTTTTGCAGAACCGATGGTTGTGAATGTCGGACCGGGTGAGCAGTTTACAACGTTAACCGAAGCTCTAAATATCGCTGGTTTTCCTGGATCAACCATTCTGTTGTTTGCTGGTTTCTATTCGAACGAACTGTTTCCTCTTCCACTATACGGTGTGTCCTTGATCGGGCAGGGGTTATCTTCACAAGTTGTGCTTCACGGTGCATCGGATCGCAGTGTATTGATAACTACATGCAGCAATTCTCCGTCGATCGAAAACTGCTCGATAGAAGGCGGAGGCGCAGGTGGGGTGTGGATACTTGACGGTTCCCCGATATTCGATCATTGCACTATACGATTAAATTCGAATGCCGACATGGGAGGGGGCGTTTACTGTTCTAATGCATCGGATGCCTCATTTGCTCATTGCTCGATAACAGATAATCATGCCTACTCGGGGGGAGGCATATACTTGAAATCAGGCTCTGTTTCCCTGCTTGATTGCTCGATAACACATAACCAGGCTGACTGGGACGGCGGGGGAATCTGCGTTGCATCATCTGGCATCATTGATTGTGAGAGATCCTTGATTTTCCAGAATCAGGCAGGAAGAAACGGTGGTGCTGTCGTCGATGCCGGGGCTTCATCGATAATTCATTCCAATGTATTACTGAACATTGCACCTGTTGGCGGAGGTCTGGTAATTGGAAATTCAAGTGAAGTTTTAAACTCAATCATTTGGATGAATACGGATGATGTTTATTTTAGATCCGGTGCGACTCCAGTTATTCAAAACAACTCAATAGGTGATGGAGATCAAGTTGGAGTCAACGGAAATTTCTCCGCGCCGCCTTCATTTGTCGATATTGCTGCGGCTGATTACCAACTGTCTCCAGGATCTGCAGCAATTGATCGCGGTCTGGATATTGGCGAATCGTTTTCAGGCAACGCTCCAGATGTCGGAATGTACGAGTCAGATACATGGGGGCCATTACCACTCCCTTCTCCATGTGTTTCCACGATCGGAGTCGGAGCGGATTACCTGTCCATACTCACTGCGCTAAATGAATGCAATATTCCGGGAAGCAGTCTAAGCTTGCTTCAAGGCATCTATGACGAAAACTCGGGCGAAATCATGCCGATCGTTCTGTATGGTGTCAATCTAAACGGATTGGCAGGACCGGACTTGACGGATCTAGTTGGCGATTCCACACATCATGTTCTCCATATATCGCCAATCTCGCCGTCGAGTCTGAATGGATTGTCAATTTCTGAGGGAGGTAATTCGGGTATCCGAATCACAACCGGAGGTCTCGAAATCAACAATTGTCATATTCGTGATAACCGAGAGCCGTTGTCGAATGGTGGAGGTATCTATTCAAATACGGCTCAACTCATAATAATAAATAGCGTAATCCAAGACAATTATGCAAAATTGGATGGTGGAGGAGTATTCTGTGGTGGGGCCAATTCACAAATAATCGATTGTGTGTTGGAAGGCAATCATGCTGAACGTGATGGAGGGGGAGCGTATCTGTCTGGAACAGCGCCGATCGTTCAAGGATCCACAATCACCCGAAATACGGCTGATATTAGCAGTGGAGGGATCTATTCCAGCAGCAGTCTGTCGATGACGCGTTGCGTTATCACAGAAAATCAGGACTTACTCGATGCGGGAGGTGTTCAATCCAATTATGCTCGTTTAACTCACTGTACGATCGCATTGAATCGATCAACTCGAGGTTGTGATGGAGTCAAGTGCCGGGGATCGACCTCATATCCGATTAAAAACTGCATCTTTTGGGGACACTGCGATGACCTGCAATCTTCCAGTGGCACGTTGACCGTTGAAGGGTGTGATATTGGTGAGGAAGGTTGGGCAGGGAGTAACGGTAATATTTCGTCTCCTCCGATGTTCATTAATCCATTGGAAGGAGACTATACGCTTGCTCCGGACTCCCCATGTATCGATCGAGGAATTGATCTTGGAGAACCATTCGCAGGATCAGCTCCTGATATCGGTGCATTTGAAACGACTCAAACCTCGCCGCCTCCCTATCCTGCTCCATGCAACATCGTTGTCGGCATCGGAGGCGATTTTGAAACGCTCACGGAAGCGATATCTTACTGCAACATTCCTGGAAGTACGATCTCTGTCCTACCCGGAGTTTACAATTCCGCTACTGGAGAAATTTTCCCTATTCCTCTGATCGATGTGGTAATCACCGGATCCGGACCTCCTGAATCTGTTGTGATCGAGAGCGACCAGATACACGCAGTCTTTAAATGCTCACATGCTGTTGGTTTCTGTTTGAAAAATCTCACTATAACCGAAGGATCCAGTGGCTTGAAATCCGAGTTGTGCTCGGGAGAGATATTGAACTGCCGATTTACGAACAACAACCTCTTTGAGCCAGCATACATTCAGAGAGGTGGTGCCATTTATTCACGGGAATCCAATCTGCAAATTCAAGATACCCAGTTTCTTTCGAACGATTCACACTCGGGTTCAGCCATGACACTCGAGTACGATTCTGTTGCTTCGGTAGATCGGTGCCTGTTCTCAGGAAATTTCAGCGACACTGGAAGTTGTATCGAGGTCTGGAACAATACTGAACTGACAATGAATCAGTGCTTTATTTTTGGCAACCGCTCAAAAGGAGCGTGGGGAACGACAATCAACGTTGTTACATCGATCGTTAACATGACGAACTGCACGGTAACTCGCAATACCTCCGACTCAGTTGGAGGAATCACCATCGTTGATGGAGATGGAACCTTCATTAATAGCATCATCTGGGGAAATACAGATGATTTGTCAATCGACGATGAAAGTGCGGTTGTATTTGAGCATTGCGATATCGCAAACTCAGAAAGCATATCAGGGGAGGGCAATATCGCTGTCCCGCCCGATTTCGATCTGAGTCTACTGCTCCCAATGACACCGAGGGACGGTTCGCCTCTTATCGACCGTGGCAGAGATGTCGGGTTACATTACGAGGGAACAGCTCCTGATATCGGTGCGATGGAATCATCCTTCTCAGGCCCCTATGAACTACCGGAGCCAAGGGAGGTGACAGTCGGGACTGAAGCTGACTTTGAAACGATCACGCAAGCGTTAAACGTAGTAAATCAGCCGGGAAGCTCAATACTGATTAAATCGGGAGAGTATTCTGAGTTCGAGGGGGAAGTCTTTCCCCTTGTATTGTATGGTTGTTCGATGAGTGCGCAGCCCCCAACCCTTAAAATTGAATCATCTCCGGTACTGACATCCGATGCGGAGGATTGTATGGTCTATTCTAATTACAACGGGCCATTCATGCTGACCGGACTGACATTCACTCGAGCGGAAAATGGCGCTGTTCTTCTCCGAAATAGTTCTCCGATCATCAATCAATGCAGGTTTACAGACAATCATCGTACAGCAAAAGGCGCTGCCCTAATCTGTGTGAATGATTCAGATCCTGAGGTTTCGAATACAGTTCTGATGAACAATTCATCGCAGGAAGGCGCTGCCGCAGTGTATCTCAGTTCCGGATGCGACGCTGTCTTCTTTAACTGTCTGATCGCCGAGAACTTCACTCCTCAATGCGGTGCTGGTTTGTATATTGATGATTCAGATCCTGAGATAAGAAATTGTACGATAGCTAATAACTCTGCAATAGACCTAGGAGGCGGCATGTATTGTCTAGACTCCGAAGTGGTTATCATCGATAGCATTATCCGTTTCAATGTCTGGACACAGTATGCAGGAGACAACTACCTTCTCTGGCCGTCATATTCAAATTTACTAGGCTTTATCTGTGACGGCTGCTCAATGGAGGATCCTAGATTCATAGGTCGATCACCCAATAGATATTGCCTCAGTTCAGTCACCACGGGACAAATAGCTGATAGTCCGTGCTTTGACGCAGGACATGCACCTTCATCGGTGTTGTGTGTTGATTCACCTCAAGGGCAGGTATGTCTGAATTCATTGACAACGCGCACCGACCGACAATTAGATGTCGGCGTTGTTGATATGGGATATCATTATCCAATTTCAGAGATTGCTACACCAACCCCAGTTCCGCCACCAGTCCCAACGCAAACGACTCCAGGCATCACACTCATGATCGTTTTCATAAGCATTGGTGTCATTCTGTCGCGATCCCGGCACAGATAGAACAGGTTGTAGATCCATCTGAAGACCTTTTTTTCGAAGACACCGACACCCAAACGACACCAATGTTAATAATTAAATATCGTTTGATTTCGAGTTTTGATGTTAAGGATTCCAGTCAAACTGAATTTAAAGATCTTCAGAATTTTCTATATTTGCGGTGTAATTCTCCGAATATCCTCTTTCAAAGCCAGCCAAACTTTATGCATATCCACGTTAAAATAGAAATGGGTGATTTTGTCGCGTATCTCAGCCATTTCTTTCCAGGGGGTTTCAGGATGCATCCGTCTTAACTCAGCGGGGATGTTTTTGGCAGCGTATCCGATGATCAATACACCGCAGAACAGCACAAACCGTCTTTCGATCGTTGGAAGAAACATCATGAGACAGGTTCTCGAATAAATGCTCCGCAAGATCCATGTTCTCAAGTATATCGTGCAAATAGATTTGATAATTGCGGTTTATAGGTAGATCGTTTCTTCAAGAATTCCCTGCTTCAGTTCTGGTCTACGATCAGATTCTGGGACAAGATCAACCTTCGTTTTCAACAGTTTCTTCAACTGAAGTTCGATGTTGACCAGGGTGAGCAAGCTGATCGGCATTTCGAATTGTGCCAGAATATCGACGGCGCCGCGGGAATTCTGTTTGTTTTTTTTCCCAGGAACCGAATATCCCGATCCTGGAGATGCCGCATCGTTCTCTCAGATCTTCCTTATGGTCTTGGAGAGTCTGCTTGATCTCATCCAGTGTTTTCATCACATCATTTCGATGTGTTCATACCATTTCTCATTTCTGGATTCCACTTTTTAACCTGCGCAGACTTCACCCGAAACCCGCAAAATCCAAACTTGAAGATCCTGATTAGGACTGGAACTTACCGTGAAGTAGCGAAATTGGCCGCACCCAGCCTCTGCGTCTGGTCATTTGACTGCCTCGCTGCCACGCTTCGCTCTCTTCAACCTGAAGCGCAAGCAACCAGGTGTGAAGACGTATGCACACTTGCAAATGCAGTGAATATAGTGCGTTTTGGAATGTTCAATTTTCTGTGCGCTGCGAGATGAGATAATCGAGCTTATCCCTGAGTCTTCTCAAGGCG
>CAYYMM010000104.1:0-16292 GCA_964472395.1 uncultured bacterium
GTTGCGCGACGATGGTGCCGGAGGCCGGATTGTCCACCTGACCGCTCTGGAGCTTCCTCCCGCCTTTGCTCCGGAAATCGAGTCCCTTCCGGAAGGTAGAATCTCACCGGTACTCGCAACCGACGAAGGTTTTTTTATCTTCAGGATCGAAAAGCGTTTCCCGGAGCGCACGTTGCCGTTTGAAGACGTGCGTGAATCGATATATGATAATGTGTTATCGCGCGAGCGATCCCTGCGATATCGCAATTGGATGCAAACCAGGGTCGCGGCGATGAACATTCAGATCGGCACGCCGATTCCGGTCAAGGAGTTCCAGAATGAAGACAGCCGTTAGCCTGTTTCTGGCCATGGTCATCATGGGATGTATCGTCGAGGCAGAGGAGCGTGTCGTGGATATGATCGTCGCGCGTGTGGATGATTCCATTATCACCCTCTCGGACCTTGAAGAAGCCTGTGCGCCGTCTCTGGCCGACATCCGGAAGAACTACCCAGAGAATCAATGGGAGGAAAAGTTTGCGGATGCCCGGCAGCGCGTACTGATGCAGATGATCGACGAGCTTGTCTGCGTCCGTGCTGCTCGGGATCTCGAGATCACGGTCTCAGATGATGAAATCACTGCGCATATCACCTCGATCTGGAAGAACGCGGGCATTGCCTCCGAGGAGGAGTTCCGGGAGGCCCTGAAAAACGAAGGCGTGACAATCGATGAGTTCCGCGAGACAATTCGCCGCCAATTCCTCACCCGACGAGTCCTGCAACGCGAAATCTATTCAAAGGTAAAGGTCACCGAAGCCGAAATCCGGGAGTACTACGAACAGCACCGATCGACTTATGGCGAAGCAGGGAAGGTGCGAGTCGCATTGCTCCTGGTTGAAGTCAAAAGCGATTCTCCTCAGGAATGGAAGGTCGCTGAAGAGAAAACCCGGGAAATTTATAATCAGATCAAGGCGGGAGCCGATTTTGCCCGGCTCGTTCGTGAACACTCGAATGGTCCCGAAACGGAAACCGGTGGAGATATCGGGTTCATCGAACGCGGCAAGGGTTTGTCGGAATTCGAGGAAGCTGCATTTTCACGTGCTGCGGGTGAGATTCCGGAGCCATTCAAAACGCGGTACGGCTGGAACATCATCAAGATTCTCGAAGTCGTCGAACCCCGGACGGTACCGCTGGAGGACAAACGGGCTGAAATCGAACGCAGCCTGCAGATGCTCAAATCAAAGGATTATGAAGTTGAGTGGTTTGAGAAACAACGGGCGAAAACATTCATCGAACGACAGGACTTGAGTCCTCGGAGAGAGTGATCTCGACATGCGTCTTGATAAGTTCCTCAAAGTTTCGCGCGTCATTCGTCAACGGGTTCGCGCCAAAGAACTCTGTGATCAGGGCGCTGTTGAGATGAACGGCAGGCCGGTAAAAGCCGGATATGAAGTCGGCGAAGGCGATGTCTTGACCATCACAATCGGAGACAGACGCATGACGATTCGAATCGTCAGAGTACCTGCCGGAAATGTTCCGAAATCCGGCGCTTCGGAGTTGTTCATCAGTGAAGGAGTCATCGACCTGGATGAAAGCTTCAGGTAATTTACAGGACGTCCGATCCGTTGTTTCCGCGATCGCGCGGAAGGAAATCCGTCCGATCTATGTCATCACCGGATCGGAGGATTTCCTCGTTTTCCAGGCCCGACAGCGGATTGCCGAAGGACTCGGTGGGGTCCTGTCGGGTGCCGGCATGGAAGTTCTCGACGGATCCGAAGTCGACATGGCCACCCTCCTGCACCGGCTCCACTCTCCGTCTCTGTTTGAACCGACCCAGATCATCGTTCTGAGGGAAGCCCGAATATTCGAGCCCGGGAGGGCGGAGGAAGCCCGAGCGCTTCAGGACTGGGTTGTCCGTTTTTCCGAACCCGGACTCATGCTGCCCGCCGTGTTGATCTGTACGGCCGAAAAAATCGATAAGCGCACTAATCTCGCCAAACTGATCTCGAAAACCGGCGTTCTCCTCGACTTTCCGACACCGGCCGGTTATGACCGAGGAGACATCCAGAAGGATCCATATTATCCGGTAGTTCGTGAGATTCTCGATGGATGCGGTAAACAGATCCGGGCTGAAGCATGGATGCGGTTCCGTCAGAAAACCGCGAACAATCTATGGGCTGTCATGAACAGTATCAACATGCTGATTTCATCGATCGACTCGCGACCCGAGATTCAGGTATCGGATGTGGATGCGCTCTTGGGATTCAGCGATGATATCCCGGTTTTTTCCATTACGGATGCTCTGGGTAAACGCGATGCCTCCGCTCTCAGTCTCTCGCTCGATGCCCTGCTATCGACGGGTACCCCTGCGCTGGTAATCCTCAAACTGCTCATCAACCGCATCAATGTCCTGCTCGCCTCAAAAGCATTCCTCGCGAAACATCGAACGATTGCCTGGAATCCGAAACTGGAGTATTGGCGTTTCAAAAACGACCTGTTCCCCTCCATTCAGGAATTCGCACGGAACGACCCTGCCTTTGTTCAGATCATATCGGGACAGCATCCCTATGCGCTCTACATGACTCTGCAACAGGCTTCGATATTCGATGAAAACAGACTCAAACACGCCATCTATGAACTCGCTGATATCGATTCCGCAGTCAAAAGCACGAACAAATCCCCGTTGGTGCTGTTCGAAATGGCCTTGTTGCCGTTGTGCCGGTGAGCATTCGCCATGGTGATTTTCGGTCACGATGCGATTCTCGGGATACTCGACCGCGCGGTGCGGTCCGATCATCTGCATCATGCGCTGCTGTTCCGGGGTCCCGAGGGCGTCGGGAAATTCTCGACTGCCATCGAACTGGCGCGCCGATTGTGTTGTGATGGGCCGGATCCGAAGCCTTGCGGGAGTTGCCGGCACTGCCTGCGCCTTGGACGACCGTTCCCACAACATCCCGATGTCATCATTTTCCGGGATCTCAGGCAACCGATTCCCGTACATCTGCACCAGATCAAAACGATGTGCGAGGAAGTGGATGGTCCGCTTCATGAAGACGGGGATCACGCGCCATCGATCTGGACCGAGACACTTCAGAGTCTGAGTGAGGACGGTTTTTTGAGAGGCTACGCGGTATCTCCGGTCGTCGGAGATCGTCTGGTGGGAATCACCATCGATTCCGAGAAAAAAATCACGCGAGCCATCGTGGAGAAGGCGACGCAGAATCCGCTCCGGTACCATATCCTCAAGCAGATATCCGGATTCATCGAATCCGGCGGATACAACGGCACGTTGAAAATCGAGCAGATCCGGGAGATGCAGAGCATGATCGCCTATCAGCCGTTCGAAAGCCGGATCAAGATCATCATCATCGATGACGCTCATAATATGCTCGCCCCGGCCCAGAACTGCCTGCTCAAGACACTCGAAGAACCTCCGGGCGAAGCGTTGCTTCTCCTGATCACTTCTCAACCGCACATGCTGTTGCCGACCATCCGATCGAGATGTCAGACCGTGCCGTTTCATTCACTCTCACGGCAGACGATTCGGGATGCGCTGAAATCCCACTTCGGTCTTGCTGAGGTCATGGCGGAGCAGGTCGCAGGACAATCCGAAGGATCGATGAATCTGGCTGTATCGAAGGATTGGCCGGCTTTTTTCAGGTATAGCGAGACT
The DNA here is from genome assembly GCA_964472395.1 of uncultured bacterium. Classification (GTDB taxonomy): domain Bacteria; phylum CSSED10-310; class CSSED10-310; order CSSED10-310; family CALFER01; genus CALFER01. Next base: position 3,650 of record CAYYMM010000104.1, read on the forward strand.
ATGGATGAGTTATTCGATGCGTCGGAACAGAGAAGAGAACAGGTCGAATGGTCACTGGAGGTTCTCGGCAGAATTCTACCCGATGACGACCGGATCGAGACACGGGCCAGGCTGGCGGATTTCACCCGGTATCTGCGAATGCTGCTCGAACGCATCATTACCCGAGAAACTGACGGAGGTTCCAGACGGATACTTCCGGGTGGCAGAGCGCTGGGCACGGGAGTGCTCATCGAACTCCTCGATGGGGTCGCCGCCATCCGGAATGCCGATAGATTTCATATCGATACGCGTCTACACCTCCACAAACTGCTGCTCGAAACCGTCGGCAAACAGGATCTCACGTAAATGAAACGCTCCGGCCGGATCGCCAGACGTTGGATTCTGATCGGTACTGCACTACTGCTTACTATCCTGGGCGATCTCTTCAATCTGCCGCTGTGGCCGATGGACTATTTGCGCACGCGGATTCCAGTTGAGATCCGCTGCAGACTCGATGGTGTGGACGAATCGGTTTCCGATGCCTTGATTCAGGAAGCCGGCGGAGTAGCCGTGACGATCGAGTCGAGCGGGAAGAGCGGTGGAGTGACCCTCCTGAGTGATCCATCCGGGATCGTCCGACTGGTTCTTCCTGTCGGTCGAGTTCGGGTTTCGGCGCAGCTTTCCGCCGAACATCAGGGCCGGCATTATCTCTTTACGACCATGTCGCCCGGGAATGCTCAGACTCGTGATTCCGGGCCGAACACGATCGCTTTTTCGCGTGAAAAAGAGGCGCAGGAGCTTGTTTTATTCGAGAATATGAATGTATCGAGCGAGATCGTCTCGAAGGGTTTTCAACGCTATCTCATGAATGGTGCATGGGATTCCGCCGCGATCCTTGCTGAAAAACTCGGTGAGAAGGAAAAGACGGACATCGAACTGCTCGTCAAGGTTCGCCTCGAACTCGAGGCATTGCCCATCGCGGCATACAATTCCAGAATCCGTTGTCTCGAGCGACTTCGCGAGATCGCGTCGGCTTATCTGGAGGATCCCGGCGCGATGCTCATCGGAAGAACACTCGTGGACAGCCGGATCGATTCGAGTTTGGCTGCGCTTCGGGCTGCTCGCGACTCGGTGATCCGGAAAAATGTCTCAATGATGCTGGGCTATCTGGACGCAGAAAATCTCAAGGCAATGCTCGAAATCTGGATGCAGTTCGAAAAAAACCCTGAACTCGATCCGGGGCCGGGCACGGAATGGGACCTTCTGCCGACTGAAGTGCGTGACATCACTCCGAGGATACCCGAAATCAAAGAAGCCGTGTTGAAGGAACTGGAAGAGATGTTTATCTCAGCCTGCGGCATGTATGCACGAGGGGACTTCTCGGAATCTCGAACGCTATTTGCTGAATTGCTGTCATGGATAGGAAATCTCGAACTGACTGACGAATTCAAAGACATGATGCTGGATACTCGCACATATCTTGATGATATTGCCTTGCTCAGCCTCGCCAACGATTTGGTTCGATCGGGACATGTCCACGAAGCTCTCGATGCACTCGATCTCGTTTTCAATGTCACCGATCTGGTTCGAGGGCAGATTGCCGATATTCAGGAACTGGTGTTGTTGAAGCGAGACGCTTCTGTGGGAGGGAAACAGGATTGAAACAGATTCGCATCGCAATCGGACTTCTCATCAGTGCAGGATTGCTGTTCCTGGTGTTCCGGGGGATCGATTTCGACGAGGTATGGGCGGCGATGCGTGGAATAGAACCCGCATGGCTCATGTTGGCGATTGTGGTCTATTTCGTTGGTATCGTCGTACGCACGACCCGATGGGGACTGCTGATGCGTTCCGTCAAGCCATGTTCGACCTGGAGACTCTTCCCGATCTATATCATCAGTTACATGGCGAACAATGTGCTGCCACTGCGGATCGGCGACCTGTACCGCGCTTACATCGTCGGTAAAAAAGAGCATGTCTCGAAGAGTGCGACGCTGGTGACCATTGTGGTCGAACGCATTTTCGACGGATTGACGATGTTGCTGCTCCTGAGCATTGCCGTGATGCTGTACCCTGTTTCCAATCCTGCAATCCAGAAAACGCTCGACATCGGCTCGGCGATTTTCATCGGTGCGATCCTGATCTGCTATCTTTTTCTATTCAATCAGAATCTCGCGCAAAAAGCTTTCAATGTGATTGTGGTCTGGTTCCCGTCTCGGCTGAGACCTCGATTGACCGAGATGTTCAACAATCTGTTCATCGGTTTGGGAACGCTCAAGGGTATCGGCATCATGTTCAACATCCTGATGCTTTCCATCCTGACTTGGCTCGTCGAAGCGCTCAGCTACCACATTGTGCTGATTAGTTTCGGGTTTTCTGGAAACTTTGTCGTGGCGGTCAGCGCGATGGCGTTGGTCAACCTTTTTATCATTGCTCCGGCGGGACCGGGATATTTCGGTCCATTCGAGTTTGCGTGCGTCGCGATTCTCGGCAGTCGCGGATATGGTGCCATGACATCCTTCTCGCAGGAAACAGCTACTGCCTTTGCATTGATTCTGCATGTGGTGGTTCAGTGGATTCCGAGCACTCTGCTGGGTATGGTATTCATGTGGCGCGAACACATCTCGTTCAGGGAAATTCATGACGAGAACGCCGAGGGTGCGGTCGGTGATGCTGGTGTGCATCTAAAGGAGGGGGTATGAAATCATTGATATGGATTCTTTGCTTGACCGGCGTTGCGTTCGGCGCATCGCCTTCGCCCGCACCGGATGTCCGTTGGTTCGACTCGACCGGTGCATTTCACTTCGGCTCTCCGGACGGTTACTTCCAGCGCGTCAAGGATGGCCTTCAGGTCGATCCGCTCATTCAATCCATGATTGATGAGGGGTTACCGGGAGAAGCTGGGTGGACTCCGGCGGCACTTAATGAATTTAAGAAACGACTGGAATCCGCAGAGGGACGCGGGTATGTGTTTCTACCGGATGCAAAAAGACAGAAACGAGACTCCAAGGCGTTTCTGAAGGCCTTTAAAAAGCAGGCGGAGAATCCCCAGTATGGAACGATCGTGGTCAAGGGATATCCGGCTCAGAATCAGGCTGCCGTCATGCTCGGAACCGACAACCACGAGGTCGTGTTCCTGGCACCTGCGGACCCGGCCCTGCTTGCCAACATCGATCTCAAGCTTGATCCAAACGGAGTTCCGGCCGTCGAGGGCTTCATACAGGAAATGGCAGAATCGAAGGAATGGGGATCCTATGTATTCCGAACCCGGCTCGATGCCGGCGGTCGGGCGGTTTTCCCGAACCTGATCCCGGGGCCATGGCTGATCTGGAGCAATCAGTATGGGATTTTAACTTACCTGTACCGCGTCGATCTCAAACCCGGCGAAACCGTCACCGTGGAACTTGCGACCAATTTCCTGTTCATGCCGATTCGTCCTCAGCAACAACCAGCATCGAAGTGATGCCGGACAGCCGGCATGACAGGGTCTGAGAATCGAGATCCGCTGCGGGGCCGGTTCATCCTGTCGATCTCCGCTATCGTCCTGATCGCTCTGGCGCTTCGTCTGCACCTTCTGAGCAGTCGGAATCTGTGCTATTGGGACGAGGGTATATTTCTCATGGGTATCCGTTTCTTCCGCTGGCGGATGCATGCCTTGGCCTCCATTGTGTTCGGCGGGATGGATCCCGGGTCGGTGTTTTTTTCAACCTCTTATCCCGGTTTCCCGGTTTTTCTGCAAAAACCCCTGCATGTCGTTCTCCTGGCTGTCTCCAGCCTGTTCCTCGGAATCTCGGCGCATACCGGTACGATCCATGCCGCTTTGTATGGAGCTGCCACCGTGGGACTCACCGGTGCCCTCGCTGCACGGATCGCCTCTCCTTCAACCGGTATCCTGGCGGCAGTGTTGCTCTGCTTCGAACCGTATCATATCCATTACTCGCGTGTGGGATTGCACGAAACTGATTCAATGCTGCTGCTCGTGTGCGCAGTTTTACTGTGGGTCCGTTCGGATCAACGCGATTCATGCCGTTCGGCGTTCGGGGCAGCGTTGTTTCTGATTTTTTCGATGGGAGCGAGCTACCGGCTGTTCATCAACATCATTCTGATCGGTATATTCGAGTTGCTCAGAATCGTGGTTCGAAAGCCGCCATTCGCACGGATTCGTATGCGCATCGCCTCCCTGACCCTCGGGACCGTCGTCGGAATGGTGTTCCTGGAATTGCTCCATTTTTCGACTTTCTTCCCGGATCTCGAATGGTCTGAACCGGCTTCCTACCTGGCATTGCTTAGAAAAAAGTTCCTGTCACCCGAATCATCCATGGATCTCGATTTCCCTCTGTTCTACGTCGACATGTTCCGACAGTTCGACGGCATGATTCCGACCGTTTGTCTCGGTTGCGCGGTGATCATCGCATTGCTCTCCGGTACGCCTGCCATCCGGCGGATCGTCATTCTCTTCGTCATCCCATTTGTCCTCTACAGTGCGACGACAACGCGTCTTGCCAGAACTGTCACGGGCATTCTGCCCTGGGCGGCCATCCTGATGGCGGATTGTATCGTGAGGGGAACTGTGCCTCGTGCCGGGAAGGCTCAACGGGGAAATTTATTCCGCCATGGTGCAATGGCCGTCTGTGTGATCGCGATCCTGACAACCTATATGCTGCATCTCCCGGCGGTATATTCCGTCAATTCGGCATACCCGCAAGTCATCGCGTTCCTCGATCAGACAGGTAGTCGTCGTCATCTTTCGACGATGATGCCGATTTCTGCTTTCTACGCCGGCAAGGAGTCGGTCGCCTCACCCGGTGCATCAGAAGAAGCGTTGAGGCATCAGGTCGAGCAGGAGGGGTATCGCTATCTGGTTGTGGACTGGCAGCAGTATGTTCGACCGCTGCCATCGGTGATGGCTGTTCAGACCCATGCACTGCCTGTCTTTGCTGTCCGTAATCCGGTGGTCGATTTCTTCGCAACGCTCCATGAAAACTATCTGCCCGCTGACGTTCCGAATCTCAGAAGATCAGACCCGACGATCGGTTACATCAAGGTGTTTGATCTGTGGTCCATTCCGGGAGATTCCAGCGATGAATAAGCGACCTGCGAACACGCATGGTGGCCGCGCAATTCGAATCATCGCGGTCCTGCACATCCTGATGCTCGCCATCATCTCGGCAGGGATCCTTCTCAACATCCGTTTGTTCCGGTCCATCCTGGAGAACCAACGCGATCTCGATTTCCTGGCTCTCGCCGAGAGCCTCTCTTTTTCGGTCGCAAGGGAACTCGACAGCGCACAACAAACCCCGTCGATCGATGATTCATCGATCGCCCGAATCCGGACATCCATGCGTGTGTTGCGTTTGAACGCGAGAGAACGCCTCTACATCGTGACTCGGAAGGGATGCCACCGAATCTTCCCGGAACGAACCGGGCCGCCGGGCTCGGCTGAACCAGTCCGGATCGTCGCCGAATGGCAGCCAGCCTGGAAGGGGACGCGGCTGCTGACCCCACCTTACATCTCCCACGATCAGAAACGTGTGCGGGCTCATGTGATTCCCAAACCGCCGATTTCGAGCGATCCGGAGTATCTGGTCGTCGTCGAGCGTCTCGATGAACCCATCCGGCGTATGGATCATTTCGTCACCGCTTTGAATTCCTTTGTCGCTGCCGGCTTTATATTCTCGGTCATCTTCATCATCTATCAATCGAATGCACTACTCAGGGTCTTCACTCGGCTCGATCACGCCATCGAACCGCTCGCATCCGTGTCGGGACTCACGCAATCGATTCGATCACGGGACGTGATTTTGCGCAGCATCGAGATCGTCGAGGCAGCCGCACGGGATCTGACCGACAAGCATCTCCGTTTCGATGCCGTTGCGTCATCCATCGGTTCCAAGGCGTCGTGTTCAGGCGAGGATATGGGGCTGATGGTGCTGTCGTCGATCGGTGTTGGAGTGCTTGTGTTCGATCGAGAGCGGACGATCGTTTCGGTGAGTCCGCCCGCGCGCACCATGTTGCGTCTGGACGTGTCCGATCCGGTTGGCAAGTCCTGTGAGGCAGTTTTCGGTAGCGGTGGATTGATCTGGACGATGTTGACGGAAGCTTTGAAAGAGAAACGGACGCACCGATTCCGCAGCATGCCGCTCGATCTGCCGGGCGAACCCAAGCGGTGGGTGAGTGTTTCATCGATGCTCCTTCGGACCGATACAGGCGCTTTGACCGGCGCTGCTTTCGCGATCATGGATATCACCGACAACAAGCAACTCGAAGAGCGTGCGCGTGAACAGGACCACCTCGCTGCACTCGGCGAACTGTCAGCGGGCATCGCGCACGAAATCCGGAACCCACTCGGCGTCATCAACGGCAACGCCGATCTGTTGCTCGATGAAGTCAACTCGCACGACGGCCGCCAGATTGTGCAGGCCATCAAGGATGAAGTGTCGGGATTGAACCGGATTATCACGGACTTCCTCAGCTTCGCCCGCCCGGTTCAGTTGAAAGTCCAGACAGTAGATCCGGCTCAGCTATGCCGCGATGCGGTCTCGGAAATCAGACACTCTTCTCCGGATACCGTCCGGATCGATACCGAAGCCCAGCCCGGATTACTGACGGTTGAGATAGATGAGGCATTGATGCGTCAAGTGCTCCTGATCGTACTGATGAATGCCGTTCAGGCGGTCGATGATCGCGGCGTGATCCGGTTGGACGTTTCTCTGTTCGATTCAGAATCGGATCGATCCGATAGCGGCCGCGTACGGATAAGGGTCAGGGATTCCGGTCCCGGTGTGAATCCGGACGTGTTGCCCGATCTGTTCAAACCCTTTGTTACAACCAAACCGAAAGGAACCGGTCTGGGACTCGCCATTGCCCGAAAGATCGTCACCCTGCATCACGGTGTGATCGAATTCGATCAGGAGATCCGGGAAGGCGCATGCGTCATCATCACGCTTCCCACACACTACGACCCGGACAGAACGATCGATCTGCGTGGGAGGGGATGATCCCGACCGAACTTGTTTTCAGGAGCGGTCCGCGAGTTTCTTCTGGAGATCGGCTATCCTGGATTTCCGTTGGGCCGTGAGATCGGGGCGGGGTGTGATCGAGAACTCCATCACCAGTCCTTCCTTCGCCTGGGCCGGTAGAAGAGCAATCGGCAATAGAAACTGATCGTGGGTCTTCTCAAGTTCGAGAACCGCGGTGTCCCGTTCGATTCGTTCTACCATGGCAATAAACCGTGTTTCGTTCATGAGCGCCTCCTGATGGTAGTTTCTAGGTCGAGTGCCGGGCAATCAGGCTGTCGAGGATCCGATGGAGTTCCTCGCGTTTGCGGGCACCCATCTCGACAACTTCGGTGTGAGTCGGAGGGATCGTGCTGCGTGTGTTGTTCGTGATCAGACTGATCGCTGCGACCGGCACATCGGCATGTCTCAGCGCGATCACCTCAGGTACCGTGCTCATGCCGACTGCGTCAGCTCCGAGTCGTTCGAGCATCCGGATTTCGGCCTGTGTTTCGTAGTTTGGACCCTGCAAAGCGCAATAAACGCCGGATTTAAGTGTGATCCCGAGATCTCCGGCGGCCGACTGGATCTGTTTCCGTATAGTAGGATCATACGCGTTCTGCATGGCGGGGAATCGCGATCCGAGATCATCGAGATTGGGGCCTGTGAGGGGATTGACACCCATCAGATTGATGTGATCCTCGATGAGCATGAAGTCACCCGGAACGAGATCCGTTCGGATGCCACCGGCCGCATTTGTCAGCAGAAACCGGGTCGCTCCGCAACGGGCAAGCGCGCGTGCAGGCAGCACCGATGCGGCGCATGAATGGCCCTCATACACGTGAAACCGGCCTTCCATGACGACAACGTAACGGTCGTGCCGTTTCCCGGCGCACAGTTGCCCCGCATGCCCTTTTACCGTTGATTCGGGAAAACCGGGAATCGACGCGTACGGCAGTACGGAGGCTGATTCGAGATATGAGGAAAACCCTCCGAGACCTGATCCGAGCACAATGACCCAATCGGGGGATCGGAGCAGGCGGGACTGGAGATTTCGGACGGCTTGATTCAATTGATCGGCATAGGATGGTGTGTTCATGTGCGGCACTTTACCAGCAACTTGACATACCCGCAAGCATGCTCATAGGATAGGGGCCGCCATGAGGATTCCATGATGCATATCGATCAGATTAAATCCATCTTCGTTCCAACTCTGTTCTTCATCCTGATCGCTCTGTCCGGTTGTGACCGGAACTGGACCGGCGATATCCGCGGAAACGTGAAGGATAGTGAGACCACCACTCCGATCCCGGGAGTGGTCATGTCGGCCAGCAGTGAGAAAAACAGCTATTCCGTCACGACCGTCACCGATTCGGATGGCAACTACCGCCTTCAGGACACTCGATGGGGACCGAACCGTGTCACTGCGTACCATCCCCATTACGAATCCGCTGCGCAGTATGCCGATGTCGTTCGCGACAAGTCCGTCACGCTCGACTTCGAACTGGTCGAAGATCCCGACTCGATCGAGTCCACCGTGTTGGTGTTCACAACCAACGCAGATCTCGTCCCGCTCGAAAATGTCCGGGTCGATCTGTATCGCATCGATAAGGGCGAAACAGACGATTATGTCTACGAAGAGACGAAATACACGGATCCATCCGGGCGCATCCGGTTTCAGTTGTCTTCGATTCGTGAGGACGAAATCGAGTTTTATCAGGTTCGTCTTGCCATTGTCGGGTTTTTCAATGCTGAGCGCGAATTCACAAGCACCTGGGCAGATCCGGATCCGGAAGTACATGTGATTATGGAAGCTGCACCATGAGCGTACAACCCTTCGTCGATCTCAGAAGCGACACTGTCACGCTTCCGACGCCCGAGATGAAAGCCTTCATGATCAATGCTCCACTGGGTGACGATGTCCTGGGCGAAGACCCGACGGTGCGGGAGCTGGAGCAATACACCGCTAGGATCACCGGAATGGAATCTGCCCTTTTCGTTCCCTCGGGGACGATGGCCAATCAGATCGCGGTCCGTGTGTACGGCGGCCCTGGAACGGAAATCCTGGTGGTGGATCAGAGTCATGTGTTTTTTTATGAAGGCGGTGGTGCTGCCGGGCTTTCAGGAACTCAGATCCACATTGTTCCAGCTATGAACGGTCTGTTCGATGTGGAGTCTTTTCGAGCCAGGATACGGCGCGAGGACGATCATTTTCCCGAGACGCGTCTGTTCTGGATTGAAAACACACATAATCGCGGCGGTGGAGCGATCGTGCCGCTGGATCGCATGATGATGCTGCGTAAACTGAGCATCGAAAGTGGTGTTCCTGTGCACATGGATGGCGCTCGCCTCGTCAATGCGGCGATTGCCACTGGAGTTTCTCTGGATGCATGGGCTGCGCAAGTCGATTCGCTTTCATTATGCCTGTCCAAAGGTCTCGGAGCGCCCGTGGGGAGTTTGCTGGCCGGGTCCGACGCTTTCATTCGCAGGGCGAGAAAAGTGCGCAAGATGTTCGGGGGAGGCATGCGGCAGGCCGGTATCATTGCGGCGGCCGGTCTGTACGCGTTCATGCACCACATGGAGCGTCTGGCTGATGATCATCGGAATGCCCGCCTTCTGCGCGATCTCCTGGCAGGTCTGTCCGGACTGACGGTTCCGGATCGGGTGGATACCAACATGGTCATGATCGATCTCGATCCGGCTCTTCCCATCGATGCGCAGAGTATGCAGGAGGCGCTCGAACAAAACGGCGTCGCGATGTTCGCGATTGGTCCGCGCAGACTCCGTGCAGTCACTCATCTGGGCATCACAGAATCCGATATTATCGCGACAGCCGAAGCCTTCCGGAAATTGATTCCGGCGGCCTGATCGGCGCGCCGGAATCGGTAACAAGCCCAAATCTCAACAAGAGGCAGATCAATAGTGGGTGTATCCCCACTCGAGGAACGTGATTTCCCCGACAATGTGATCCAGATCGATATGTCCCGGTTCGAATGCGGCACACCAGAATCTGAGATCTGTTGCGATACCGTCGACCTGTGGCCAGATGAAATCCAGGATCACCTTGATTTCGAAACCTTCTGGCATCGAGAGATATGGCCAGAAATCGACATCCGGCATCGCGCGCCAGGATGGCCAGAACCAGTAGCTGCCATAGGTTTCGAGAATGATGAACTGGTCGATCCGTATGCTTTCACCGAAATTGAGCAAACGCAGTTTCAAGAGGAACGGGTCCCCGGGGTAGAAGACCGTCTGGTTCAGGACCAACCGCGAGTCGCGGTAGATGGTTGGAGTCGGAGTCGGAGTTCCTGTTTGAGTCGGAGTGGGTGTGACCGTGCTGGTGGGTGTCGGTGTTGAGGCTTCGGTGTAACCGTAGTGGTATCCCAGGTCGGTCATCCCGAAATCGGAGACATGATCCGTACGGGTAGTGAAACTATCGAGGCCGAGGGATGAGGACTCTTCGAAACCCGCATCGATACAAGGGCTTTGATCCGTCTGACCGGCGGCAGTGTTGGCGAGATAGAAGCCTCCGTTCGGTCCGTTGGCGAATAGCGGATCTTCCTGAATATCCGTCGGTCCAGGTTGGGCTGCTCCGCCGTATTCTCCGCCTTCGTTCCCATACACATCATTTCTCATGAGCGTCGGAAGCACTTCGGATTCGAAGAAATAGATACCCTCGCCGGTGTATTGGAACGCGACGATGTTGTTCTGGATTGTGCCGTTGCAGCTCAGCGCATAGATGCCTCCTCCAAAGGTGTGACCCTGGTTCGAGTAGATCGTGTTGTTGCGGATCAACCCGGCTGCTTCACGAATGAAAATTCCCCCACCGTAGAACGCGTTATTCAAAAGGATGAGATTCGAGAGAATTTCCGGGTTCGCCGAATCCCGGACATAGATGCCACCGCCGTCTGTGTCCGGAGCATTATTGAATTCGATCGTACAGTGCGCGATCAGTGGATCCGATCCCGGATCTTCGACCATGATGCCGCCGCCTGTCGCACTGACATTGTCACGAATGTTGCACCCCAGAATCGTCGGACTGCTTGTGTTCGTGATCCAGATTCCTCCCCCGCGCCGGGTCGAACTCCCGAGACCGTTTCCGTTCCGGATGGTGAATTCCTGCAGCGTTGATTCACGTGATTCTCCGGACTGAAACGTCACGACAGGTCCGGAATTCTGACCATCGATGATGGTCGTACCAGCACCGGACTCGGATCGGACCTTGATCTGTCTGCCCTGAAAATTGATCCGTTCATAGTATGTGCCGTTGGACACGATCACGAGATCCCCGTTGCGTGAGGCGTAGATCGCCTGCTGAATGTATGTGTAATCCTGCGGAACCCGGATGATTCGAGGCGCGTAAGTTGGTGTCACGGTCGGCGTGTAGCTGGGAGTCCGAGTCGGGGTTTCGGTGCGGGTCGGAGTCGGTGTGCGTGTGGGAGTTTGAGTCAGAGTTGGTGTCCGGGTTGGTGTGGCGGTCGGGAGAGCGCTCATCGAATAATGGTATCCCAGATCAACGGGGCCCGTGTCGCCCTGGTGATCCGTCCTTGTCGTTCGAAGATCCAATCCGCTGATACCGGCGGCTTCATTTCCGTAATCGACCAGTGCACTTGTAATCGGCTGTCCTGCGCTTGATTGTGAGAGATAATAGAGACCGAGGTAGCCTGAGCAGTAGGCAGGACTCACATCGAGCACAAACGAATCGGGTGTCGCGTAGCCGCCGAAGTTACCTCCAGGGTGATTCCAGACATCGCAGTAGGACACGATCGGATCGGACGTCGAATCGTACGCATAGAGACCTTCACCCTGAGACGATCCAACCAGGACTGAATTGATGATGGTCGCCAGGCCGTTCTCGATCGAATACACACATCCTCCATGCACGCTTCCGATATTGAGATCGAGGGTGCAGTTGCGGATGTTCGGTGTGCTGTTCGATACAAAGATTGCGCCGCCGAATTGGGCGACGTTCGAGTGTATCAGGCAGTTGAAAATCTGAGGGCTGCTCATCGCTCCGATGTAGATTGCTCCGCCGTCGTAAGTCGACTGATTCTGCCTGATGACGCAGTGCCGGATCTGCGGAGAGGAATGCGAGAGATAGATAGCACCGCCCTGAGGTGCATTGCAGGACATGATGATCATATCCTCAATAATCGGCGAAGCTCCAAAGCAGGTGATAGCGCCGCCGCTCGGATCAGGAGTTCCCGTGCCGACTCCGCGGGTCAGTGTGAATCCGGTGAAAATCGAAGAGGCGGTTTCCCCGCTGTCGAATCTCATGCAAGATCCGGTCAGTACCGGGTCGATGATCGTTCCCGAAGGCCCGGTTTCCGATCGCACTTCGATGGCCTTCCCTTGAAAATTAAGTGTCTCGTGGTAGGTTCCGGGCGAAACCAACACGATATCATCGGTGTTGGCAGCGTCGATGCCGAGTTGGATAAGCGCATAATCCTGCGGAATGCGGATGATGATGCCATTGGCTGTGCCGACGCTGATCAGCATGAGCGCCGTGAAACAAATCGCACTGCTCAACGTATGGGATTTCATCAAGACCTCCTTTCGAGTCAAAACAAAGGAGGTGAATCTTTCAGGAATTAGTGCTAGAAAAAAAACATCTGCGCGACTCCGATTCGCGCATCCCCCGGAGAATCGATTTGACGGAATTTTCACTG
>CAYYMM010000105.1:0-16213 GCA_964472395.1 uncultured bacterium
GATCGACGCGAATGTCCTCGGAATGCTGGCCGAAGCGTTCATGGATGACAATCCGGGACTGTTCAGACTCGATAAAAGTCAACTCAAGCTCGATACCGAGGGCAGTTACATCTCCGAACGGTACTCATCGATCAGATTCAAGCAGGTCGTGAACGGAGTTCCGGTTCGAAAGAGTCATGTGTTTTTCCGGGTCAACAATGGGAATCTGATTCAGTTCGGATCGTACTTCATCGAGAACGTCACGATTTCCACAACACCGGATGTCACGGCGGAAGCCGCATTCAACAAGGCCGTGGATTATGTGGAAAAACATTTTCCGGGGCGAGCGGATCCCCTCACCGGCATCGATCTGATGCTTCTGCCCGTGGCATCGGAAGGCGCTCAGTTCGACAGTACGGAATACAAAGGCGTTGAAGGCAGGGGATATACACACAGACTCGTGTATCGCTTCGAGTTTCGCATGGAAACAAGCGATGTCATCTGGGAAGCGATGATCGATGCACATGACGGAAGCATCGTCGTGTTGCAGGATTCCAGAAAGTTCGCCTCGGTCGACGGCGGAATCTACCCCGTGACGAATCTCGACACGGAAGTCGTCCGGCCGTTTCCCTACGCCCAGGTGACGAACGGATCGACCAAGTACACCGATGCCGGCGGCAATTACTCCTATGGATCGGGAACGGCGACGATCACATTGAACGGTCAGTATGTCAACGTCAGTGATAACTGTGGATCGATCAGCCTGTCGGCGACCGCTCCCGGCGATCTGCATTTCGGCAGCAGCTCCGGCACCGATTGCACGACGCCCGGTTATGGCGGCAGTGGAAACACACATGCAACACGGTGCTGCTTCTACCACATCACGAAAATGAAGGAAGTTGCGAGGGATTACAATCCTTCGAATACATGGATCAATGCCAATCTCACGGCAAACGTTAACATCAACAGTACTTGTAACGCATACTGGGGCGGATCTTCCGTCAACTTCTATCGCTCCGGCGGAGGGTGCTCGAATACCGGTGAAATCGCATCGGTTTTTCTGCATGAGACCGCACATGGGCTGGATACCAATGACGGAAACGGCTTTTCTGCGGATTCCGGTTCCGGTGAAGCTTACGCCGACACGTGTTCATTTCTGATGACTCACACGTCCTGCATCGGGCATAACTTTGAGCCGGGTGTGCCCTGCAGTTTCGGATGCGATTCGACTTGTACGGGCGTGCGCGATGTGAACACCGCGACGGACGTGCGTCCGTCGAACATTGCGTCGAGTCCAGCCGATTGTGACCGATGGACCTGCCCTTACAACGGCTATCTCGGACCGATGGGTTATGAAGGCCACTGCGAGAGTCTCATCGCGTCGCAAGCCATCTGGGATGCGATTGCCGCTGTGCGCGGCGTGATCGGTGATCCGGCCGGATGGGCTTGGGGCGATCGGATTTTCTATTCAAGTGTTTCGACGATCGATGCCGCGTATCAGGTCACTTCCGGTGGTCAATGTAATACATCGGCGACGGTGAACGGATGCGGTTCCACAAATTATTACACAGTGTTTCTGGGCATTGACGATAATGACGGAAATCTGACCAACGGCACACCGCACGGCTGCAGGCTCTGGCAGGAATTCACCGATCACGGGATCGCCTGCGGAACTCAACCGGCCTGCTACAGTGGATGCCCGACCATCGGAACGCCGTCCATCACTGCAATCGCCGGGGCAAGCTCGATCACGGTATCCTGGAGCGCGACGTCGAATGCCGCATCCTATAAAGTCTATCGCAATGATATCGGATGTGATTATGGCATGACGATCATCTCGGAAGGATCTGCCAGCACCTCATACGTCGATTCGGCGATCGGACCGGGCGTCACATATTACTACATGGTCCAGGCGATCGGCACGAATACGGAGTGCGTGAGTGTCATGTCGAACTGCGCATCCGCCAATATCGCCGCGCCTCCGACCAGCACACCGACCGTGACTCCGATTCCACAGCCGATTCTGGTCGTTGACGATGACGTAGATCAAACCTATGAAACGTTCTTCACGACAGCGCTGACAACTCTGGGAAGGACCTATGATACATGGAGTGTCGCGACGCAGGGAAGTCCATCGGCGGCGAACCTTACGGCGCATCAGTATGTCATCTGGTTCTGCGGGAACGATTCCTCAACGACCCTTTCTTCCACTGACATCACCAATCTGACAACATACCTGAATGGAGGAGGAAAACTGTTCATTACGGGACAGGATATCGGATATGATATCCGTACCGATTCATTTTTCAGCACCTATCTCCACGCGACGTATAACGATGATGATACAGACGATACCGGGTTGACCGGATCTGACATCTTCGCAGGGCGTACGGTTACCATCACGGGTGGAACCGGAGCTTCCAATCAGACGTATCCGAGTCAAATTACTGCGACGGGTGGAGGTGTGAACTGCTGGACATATGGTGGTACTATCTACGGTGGTGTACGATACACTGGAACATACTGTCTGGTCTATCTGCCGTGGGGTTTCGAGGCCATCGATACCGCGGCGAATCGTGCAACGATCATGGGTGATGTCATGACGTATCTCGATTCATGCAACGGACCGACGGCCACACCCACACGAACTCCGACGCCTGCTCCAGCGACGAATACACCGACTCGCACGCCAACCTACACCCCTACCTACACACCGACACTGGTACCTCCAACTAATACACCGACCCGAACACCGACACCGACCAATACATCCCTGACTCCGACCAGCACCCCCACTCGGACGCCGACGGCCACAAACACGAACACTCCTGCTCCGGCCACGAGCACGCCGACGCGGACACCGACACCGACCAACACCTCATCCCTGCCGACCAGCACGCCGACCAATACCCCACCCTGCGGAATCACGGACGTGTTCGTCATGAACAATGTCTGTTCTCCAACTCCGGTCACCTCGAACTTCGCCCTGGATTGCGATCCGGCGTCGCTTGGCTTGTATGCCGGCACATCCATGTGCCCAACCACTTGCAGTCCGACGGACGAATGCCATGTCGGCTGGGAGTGGGGCAGCGGAGATACGGGGATGCACTGGCAGTATCTGGTGAGTCCGGTGATCACGCTGGATTGCACTCAGAACCTGATGTTCGATATGTGTTACGGATTCGACGGCTACGACTCGAATCTACAGGGCGATTTCAATGTCTATTGGCGGTGTGCGGACGGCGGCGCTTCGGCAGATTGCACGTCTCTCACGGATACCGGCCCGTCGGGTTGGACACTCGCCTGGAGCGACACGGCGACATGGACGGCGAGTTGCTCGGCGCGAACCGCAACCGCTCAGACGATTTCATTGCCGTGCACATGCAATTCGGTTGAGGTGATGATCGCAGTATATTTCGACGCCTTTGCAGACGCGTGGGGTGTCGGACAGTTCCGTGTTTACTACGATTCCTGTGGAACGCAGTGTACATCGGGGCAGCGGGATTGTCCGGTCGTCGCGACGAACACACCGACTTATACGTCGGTGCCTCCGACCTCGACACCATCCCACACGCCGACTCGCACACCGACACCGACGTTCACATTCACACCCACTGTGACCCCGGTCCCACCCACAAACACGCCGACTCGCACACCGACACCGACATTCACCTTCACCCCGACTGTAACGCCGGTCCCACCGACGAATACTCCGACACGAACTCCGACGGTCACTCCGACGAATTCTCCGGTTCCCCCAACCAGCACGCCCACCAGGACCCCGACTCCGACCAGTACCTATACACCGGCCCCGCCGACCTTCACGCCGACGTCCACTCCGACCGTGCCGACTCCGACGCCGCTCCCGATCCCCTCCACCGGCACTATCGGGAATGTTCTCATGATCGCCGTTCTGGGACTTCTGCTGATTATGGGACGGATGACGATCCGGAAGTAACCGGTTTTCGAATTTGATTATAAGCCCGTGGCACCTGGTGCTGCGGGCTTTTTTAATGGTTGGAAGTTTTCAGTTTTCAGTTGGAAGTTATCGGAGGGGGAGGATCAAATCCATCTCGGGGTGTGTTCCCAATCCTCCGAAATAAGTAAGGTGTCCCCTTATATCGGCAAAACGAGATCTGAAAACCGAAAACCAATCACTCTTCTGATTGCCAACACCTTGAAACCGTTGTATTCTAATTGTCTAAACCGAGTGCAATCACCAGAAAGGAGTTCAACAGTATGGCGGTCGATCTTGAAAAAATCCTGCGCCCCGTGGACACGATTGTCCCGCCTTTCGAGCCCAAATACATGCAGCTCGCAAGCGGCGACTTCATGGTGGTCCGGCAGGCATCCCGTGAGGAAATCCCGGATATTCTTCAGTATGTCGAGCCTCTGATCCATGTCGAGCGCGACTTCTATGACATCGTCGCGGTCCGCGTCTACGCCGAGTTGCTCGCCTACTACCGCTACCGCGTCCAGGACGAATATGTGCTCGTCGCCCAGATCGACGGCGAACTGGCTGCGATCGTCAACGGTCGGTTCGTCAATAAGGACGTCGGCATGTCCTTTCACACCCTGGCGCTCCGCCGCGGCCTCCGCGTCGGCGCTCACGCGTTTGCCGCCAAGATGGAATACCACATGGACATCGTCGGGCAGAAGGAAGTCCTGATCGTGGCCGAATCGCCGATCGGGTTCCGCCGCTGGATGATCGAATACAAGCTCGAGAAGCGTTTCGAGATCCCGCATGAACTCGGAGGCTGCCCCTCATGGTCGCTCACGAAGGACCTCTTCAATAACGCCCGCGATACGCTGATCGTCGGCCGTCGTCCCGTTCCGAAAGACATGCTCGAAAAAGCATACGCCGGCATTCTCAAACCCAGCGATCCGCCCAAGCCGCCTCCCGATCTGATGGCCGCGACGCGCGCACTGAACGATCCTACGGGTACGGCCAACATGCAGCAGCGCTGGCAGAACAAGAGGAGGGGTTGATCATGCGAAACGTCTATGTCGTCGGAATCGGAATCACCAGTTTTACACGCCTCGAATATCCTCTTGCCGAAATCGCCGCCTATCCCGCCATGATGGCCATGAAGGACAGCGGGATCTCGAAGATCGATCACCTCTATGTTGCCAATATGGGCGCGGGCCGCATCAACCAGCAGACGGGGCTGGCGAGCGCTGTTATCGATACACTCAGCCTGACACCCGCCGGTGCCACGGCGATCGAAAACGGTCCGGCGTCCGGTGCGTCGGCGATCATTCAGGGTTTTCAGGCCGTAGCGTCCGGAATGCATGATGTCGTGATGGTGACGGGTGCCGAGCGGATGCGCGAAGTCAATAATCTCGAAGCCACCGACTTCGTCGCGACGCTCACGCATCCCCTGGCCGAATACATCTACGGTGTGACGCTCCCGTCACTGGCCGGCATGTTCACGCGCCTCATCATGGAAAAACACGGCGTGACCTCCCGACATCTCGCCATGGTCGCCGTGAAAAACCACGCCAATGCCATGCACAACTTCTTCGCGCACCTCCACCAGCCGATCACGATCGAGGCCATTCTGGATTCCCCCGAAGCCTCGACGAACAACCCGTTTGTCGCCGAACCGCTGCGGTTTTTCGACATGTGTCCGGTTTCGGACGGCGGCGCGTGCCTGATTCTGGCCTCCGAGGATGTCGCGAAGAAGATCAATCGCCCCAAAATCAGACTCGCAGGACTGGGACAGGCCACCGATACGCATGCCGTGCAGGAGCGCAAGGATCCCACCGAGTTGCTCGCGGTGCGCGGCGCGGCGGCGAAGGCATTCGAAATGGCGCAGATCAAACCGTCTCAGGTTAATGTGGCGGAACTCCACGACGCCTTCACGATTCTCGAGATCGTCGAAAGCGAAGAAGTCGGCTTCTTCAAGAAGGGCGAAGGCCACAAAGCGCTCGAGCGCGGCGACACCAGCCTGACCGGTAAACTCCCGATCAATCCATCGGGCGGGTTGAAGGCGAAGGGCCATCCGGTCGGTGCTACCGGCATCGGACAGGCGCATGAAATCGTCACGCAGTTGAGGGGCGAGGCCGAAAAACGGCAGGTGAAAAACGCGAAGATCGGGTTCACCTGCAATTTCGGCGGTTTCGGAAACAACGTCTGCTGCCTGGTCTTCAAGCGGGAGGATTGATCATGGAACTTTATGGCTACAAATGTAAAAAATGCGGGCATCTGCATTATCCCTATCGCATGGTCTGCAAGAACTGCTGCAAGAACGAACACAACGAATTCGACCCGGTTCCGCTTCCCCGGAAAGGTAAACTGCTGACCTTCACGATTCTCCACAACCCGCCGTCCGATTACGAAGTCGTCACTCTCGGTCTCGGCATCGTCGAACTGGATAACGGTATCCGCGTCACCGGACAACTCCGGATTCCGAACCCGAAAATCGGGATGAAGGTCCGGGGCGAGATCGATGTCGTGCATGCGGCGGAATACGACAAACAGTACGGTATGGTGTTCTTCAAAGCCTGATATGTCTGTTGCGGCGACGGCGCATCCATCGGTCCCTGTTGCCGGTCTCATGACGCCGCCGTGCGGGTTCTGTGCCGGCGATCGGATCGCGGACGGTTTTTATCATCTGCATTCGCGGTTCGATCGCGCGGCCAACTTCATCGGCGTTCCGGGATTGGTTTGCCTGGTCGACGCCTCTCTCGGCGCCGGTCCCAACACCCTCACGCTGGACTCAACGCTCCGCAACGCCTCCGATTCGATGTCGATCCGATTCCCGATCATGCGGCTTGGTGATGTTTCGATCGACCTGTCCGGGTTCACGATCTATGATTCGCGGATCAAACCCCTCAAGCAGGACAGAGTCCTGGTCCGGTCGCACATCGCGAGACTCCGGCTCTCCCTCCTGCTCCACGCTCCCCGGCCGAGTCTGCCTCAGCATCTGAGATGCGTGCGCGATGCCCGCTCCTGCATTCGTCGATCGACATTCGACACATATCTGTCCACGGCATTCACCCGCATTGCGAGCGGTATCCGGCTGCTGTCCGACGATCGCCTCGTCGAGGGGTTGAATCGCATCGCGGGCTGCGGTCCCGGTCTCACCCCCTCCGGTGATGATTTTATCGCGGGATGGCTGACGGGGCTTCATGTCGCCACGCTCTGGTTCGATCACGATGAACCGGACCGGATTCGTCTGATCCGAAACACCGTTTCGTCCGGGAATCCGATTGTGGAAGATCAGTTTCGTTTTGCTGCTGAGGGGCGGGTCTGCGAGCCGATGAAGGAACTGCTGATGTCGCTCGATGCTCCGGACGAGACAATGATCGACCGCTCCGTCCGGCGGATATGCGGCCGGGGGGCGAGTTCCGGTGCGGATTTTCTGGCCGGATTTCTGTTCACATTCGATCAGGAGTTTTTCTCATGCCATTGATTCATTCAATCAAACGCGGTGTCTATTTCGATTCGGTTTCACTGATGCGCGCCGCTCTGACACTGTCTGCTCTTCCCGGTGTCTCCGATGCGTCGCTCGTCATGGGCACACGCGGAAACCGCGACATTCTAGCGATGTCGGGGCTCGATTCCAGTGATTTCGATGCTGCCGGCGACTCCGATCTGCTGATCGCGGTCCGCTTTGAGCTTCCGGCCCGTGAGACCGACCTCCTGGAACAGGTTGATCGTGCCCTGACGCGCAAACAGGAAGCCGGCGCGCGGGATTCCGGAGTGAACCCATCGAGTCTCGAAGGCGCGATCCGTGTGCTGCCCGAGGCCAATCTGGCGCTGATTTCCGTCGCGGGTCGATATGCAGGAGACCTCGCTCGGGACGCACTCGATCTCGGACTGCATGTCATGCTCTTTTCTGACAATGTTCCCGTCGAGATCGAAATCGAGCTCAAGCGAATGGGTCGAGACCGGGGACTGCTGGTGATGGGACCGGATTGCGGTACCGCGATCATCAACGGCACGCCGCTCGGATTCGCCAACGCTGTCATGCGGGGCGGAATCGGAATCGTCGCCGCGGCGGGCACCGGGCTGCAGGAAGTGAGCTGCCTCATTTCCCATCATGGCGAGGGCATTTCGCAGGCCATCGGCACGGGCGGACGGGACCTGTCGGAAGCGGTCGGCGGGATCATGTTCATCGAGTCGATCCGGGCACTCGATGCCGATCCGGACACCCGTGTGATTCTGCTGGTGTCCAAACCCCCGCATCCCACCGTGCGACGGGCGATCGACGACATCGTCCGGACGATCCGGAAACCCGTCGTTTCGCTGCTGCTCGGGGCAACCGAACCCGGAAATCCCTCGACTCTCGAGGAAGCCGCGCTGGCGGCCGTGGAGCAACTCCGGGGGGTGCGGCATGGACACTCCTTACAAGGGAAAGACCTTGATTCCCTCTTCCCAAGGAATGACACGGTATCGGTTGGCGGGGAAGTCACGGATGGCATTGAAACCTCGGATGCTGTTGAAACTTCGGTTGCCGCCACGCTGGCCGGCCGATTGACCGCGGGACGGCGGTACATCCGGGGTCTGTTCAGCGGCGGGACGTTCTGTGCTGAAGCGCAGATCATTCTGAATCGATCGCTCAACGGCTTGTATTCGAACGCACCGACAGCGGGCTCGAGTGAACTCGACAACCCGCTTCGCAGCCACGGGCACACAATCGTCGATCTCGGGGACGATGCCTTCACGGTCGGTCGCCTGCACCCGATGATCGATTATTCGCTCCGGAAGAAACGGATCCTGGATGAAGCGGCGGATCCGGATACGGCGGTGATCCTGCTCGATGTCGTGCTCGGTTACGGCTCGAACATGGATCCGGCGGAGGAACTGGCGGCGGTGATCCAGGAGGTTTCGGGTAAGACCACCGTGGTCTGCTCGGTGACGGGCACCGATGCGGATCCGCAGTGTCGCCGGCGTGTCGTTGAACGTCTCCGGCTAGCCGGTGCGGTGGTCATGGCATCGAACGCCTCCGCGTGCCGGGTGGCGGGGCGACTGGTTTCTTCCATCTGATCGGGAGTTCATTATGGCAATAGTGGATCTGTTCACGAAACAATTGAAGGTCATCAACGCGGGGATACCCGGCTTCAAGGACACACTCGATGCGGTTCGGACGCCATCGGTGCATTTGTCCTGGAAACCGCCCGCGGACGTATCGGCCGAGTCTCTGAATCGTGTGAGAGGTGCTGCAGAAGCGATCGCGGCGGCCAATCGGGAGGCGATCGCGAGACTTTTCGCGGCGAAACCGGTGCTGGTGGGGTTGAAGCGTGCCCGCGAGATCATTCCGGGGATGACGGAAGACACCATCCTGCATGCCGGGCCGCCGATCGAATGGGAGCGGATGTGCGGGCCGATGCGCGGGGCCATCGTCGGAGCGCTGCTGTATGAAGGCCGCGCGGCGGATGCCGAATCGGCGGAAGCACTCGCAGCATCCGGGCGAATCCGGTATGCGCCGTGTCATGAACATGCGACAGTCGGGCCGATGGCGGGAATCGTGTCGCCGTCGATGCCGGTCTTCATCATCCGGAACGATGCCGGCAGCAATCTCGCGTTCACGACGATGAACGAAGGACTCGGCAAAGTGCTCCGCTACGGCGCATTCGGACCGGATGTCATCGAGCGGCTCCGCTGGATGGAGGCAGTACTCTATCCGGTATTGCGGAAGGCCGTCGAGTCACTTGGCGCAATCGATCTCAAGGGGATCATCGCCCAGGCGCTTCACATGGGCGACGAAGTTCACAACCGGAATCGCGCAGCCACGTCGCTGCTCTACCGCGCGCTTGCACCGGCCGTGATCCGGACCGCTTCGAAACCGGATGACGCCGCGGCGGCTCTCGAATTCATCAACCGCAACGATCATTTTTTCCTGAATCTGTCGATGGCGAGTTGCAAGGCGACGCTCGATCCGCTGGAGGGGATTCCGAACTGCAGCATCGTGACGGTGATGGCGCGCAATGGCACGGACTTCGGCATTCGCGTGTCGGGAACGGGCCCGGCGTGGTTTACGGGACCTGCCGATATTCCCGATGCGCTCTATTTCGCGGGCTTTTCGAAGGCCGATGCGAATCCGGATATCGGGGACAGCGCGATCACGGAAACCGGCGGTCTGGGCGGGTTCGCGATCGCGGCGGCGCCTGCCATCGTTCAGTTTGTCGGCGGCCATGCGGGAGATGCGTTGCGGTATACGACTGACATGTATGAGATCACGGCGGGGGAGAATCCGGCGTTTCAGATTCCGTCGATGGATTTCCGGGGAGCGCCATCCGGAATCGATCTGGTGAAGGTGATCCGGAAGAATCTGACGCCGTTCATCGATACCGGCGTGGCGCATCGGAATCCGGGGGTCGGACAGATCGGCGCGGGTGTGCTGAGCGCTCCGATCATGCCGTTCATTCGTGCGTTCGAGTCATTTTCGAAAACGCTGGCTCAACCCGAGAGTTCATTTCAAAGGGGGATGCGAACATGAGAATGATCAGGGATCTTCTGGTCTTGTTTGTTGTTTTTAGCACGGGAAATCTGCATGCGGCGACGCTCTATGTGCCCGCTCAGTATCCGACGATTCAGCAGGCATTGTCAGCCGGTCAGGCTGGCGACACGATCGAAGTCTCGAACGGATATTTCACCGGCCCGAACAACACGAATCTCGATTTCGGCGGCAAGGACATGACGTTGCGTTCGACCGGGGGCGCTGCGAATTGTGTGATCGACTGTCAGCAGGCGGCTCGGGGATTGCTGTTCGATGATGGTGAGACGGTGGCTGCGGTGGTCGATGGGTTTACGATCAAAAATGGTCGCACTACAGGCACTCAGATGATCAACCGCGGTGGCGGCATTCTCCTGAACAACAGCCGTGCGACGATCCGGAACTGCATCATTCGGGACTGTTCCTCGGAGAACGGCGGCGGTGGCATGGCGATCATGCCGGGCGGAATGGCGCAGGTCGTGAATTGCGATTTTTTCTTCAACGGAGCGCAAGAGGGCGGAGGAGCGATTCACAATCAAAGCGGCACACTCAGAATATTCGACTGCAGGTTGACGTCCAATTACTCCGAATCAACCGGAGGGGCTCTGCTCTCCGATGGGGGAGCGGGGGATTACTTCAGTGTCGTATTCGAGGCGAATCAGGCATTGATCGGCGGAGGTGCAATCGAGATCGCGAACATCGCTCCGATGAACTTCTACAACTGCGTGATCGCCTACAACACCGCCGGCGGGTTGGCAGGCGGGATCGTGACGTGGGATACGGGGAACGCCAAATTCTACAATTGCACGATCATATACAACAGTTCGCCTGCAGGCCCGAACGGTTTATATGCCTATGGCACGTACATGCCGCATCTTCGTAATTGCATCGTGTATTTCAATGGCGGGATGGATGTCGGTGGTCCGGACATGAGGCCGTCGGCAGCCTACTGCAACATTCAGCACAGCGGCATCTACCCCGGGGTCGGGAACATCAATCAGAACCCATTGCTGGCAGTCGAGGAACAGTATTACCTATCCAGTACTGCATCCGGCCAGACGCAGAACAGTCCATGTATCAACGCGGGAGGCGATGTCGCGGACAGTTTTTGTACCATGACATTCATGGGGTATTTCTGCATGAATCAGTTCTCGACTCGAACCGATCTGGCACCTGACGACGGCAACGTCGACATGGGGTATCACTATCCGGCATCGATGCCGAGTGCAACCGCGACTCCGGTGGTGACACCGACTCCGTCTCCGCAACCCACGAATACACCCTCACCGACTCCGACGTTCCGGCTCTGCGAAGACGGTTTCAATTACTACCCTTTGTTCGAGGAGCATTTTTCTTCATGGCCACCTGCCGGATGGACCATCGAGATCAACGATGGTGATTGCCAGTGGGAATCCAACTTGACGTGCGGAGTGCCGAATCTCGCGGGGTATGACGGAGGCGCGGCTTGCTGTTACAACGTCTGGTGCGGTACGCAAGGCCGCTACAACACGGTCCTGACCAGCCCTCCGCTCGATCTGTCGTCCGAGCCCGATGTGCTGATCCAGTTCATGGTGTCGATGCAGCATAACGAACCAGGGGATTTTCTCCAGGTCAGTTGGATCGATGACTCGGACGAAGACGACATCATCACCCTGGAAGAGGAGCATTCTCCATTCGGTCCGGGGGAACTGATCCAGCATAATGTGTCGTATCTCGGAGGAAAGACTAACCTGCGATTCCGGATCACCTGCCGATCCTACAACTATGCGTCTCATACGATGATCGACCGATTTGCGGTAATGGGGTGCCGGGACGGCAACCCGCCGACCCCAACACCTGCTCCACCGACGCCCACGCAGCCATCGGTGCCGACCTGGACTCCTTCACCCGCGCCGACGCCTGCGTGCGACGAACTGGGGTGCGAGGTGTACATGCCATCGGCGCTGTTTACAGAGGGGGATGTCTGTTACTGCCAGGTGCAAGTCTGCAATCCCGGCAGTGAGTCGCTGGGGACATTACCCGTGTTCGTGATTCTGGATGTGTATGGCAGCTATTTCTTTGCACCGGGATTCACGAGTTTCGATCATTACAATTACGAGATTATTCCCGGGCAGCAGACGATCGAGGTGCTGCCGCCGTTCGAGTGGCCTGCGGACACGGGTTCGGCATCCGACATACGGTGGTATGCGGGGATCACCGACGCGGGCATCACGACGCTCGTGGGCAATTATGGTCTGTTCACATTCGGGTGGCATTGAGCCTCCCGGATCTGTCACAATGAAAGAAGGTTGTTCGCACCTCACCCTGCGAGTTCAATAAAGGAGAGACAGACATGAAAATGGACGAATTCCTCAAGTTGATGGCAAAAGTCAAAATGCACGATCTGACGCAGCCGCTGAGCATCCATACACCGCCGTGGCCGAGCTACATTCCGCTGAGCGTGCAGTACTTCAAGCGGATCGCCGGCGCGCACATGGGCCAGGGCGCTAACGGCCAGGTGATCACCACGAGTCACCATGTCGGAACGCACATGGACGGCGAAATTCATTTCCATGCGTGTGGCCGGTCGATCGGACAGGTTCCGATGGAGGAGTGGGTCGGACCCGGCGTCGTGGTCGATATTTCCGGAGAGGTCGGGGATTACGACCTGTACGAGCCGGATCTGTTGACGAGCAAGGTCGAGATCCGCAAGGGGGACATCCTGATCATCAATACGGGCTATCACCGGTATGCATGGAATCAGCCGGAATCCGACGAAGTGCGGTATTTCGTGAAGCACCCCGGGCCGGGCCCCGAGTTCCACAAGTGGGCGACGAAGATGAAATTCAAGTGGATCGGCGTGGATTGCGGTTCGGCGGATCATCCGATGAACACGATCATCCGGTCCTGGCATCCCAAGCTGTTCGTGGAAGCCGAACAGAAACTACAGAAGAAGTTCGGGAAGGCATGGGACGAGATGTTCCCGCAGGAGACATACTATCAGGTCATGCATCTGAAGTTGTTCCCCAAGGGCATCGTTCACGCGGAAAACCTGGGTGGTGACATCGAGAAAGTCAGTAATAAACGGTTGTGGGTCGGCTGCTTTCCCCTCCGCGGCATGGAATTCGAATCTTCGATGTGTCGCATCGTGGCGCTCGAACCCTGATCGATTCAAGGAGTTTTGGACATGATCAGCACCGAATTTGAGTATGCTCGACCGAAGACGCTTCGCGAGGCAGTCCGGTTGCTGGGCAGGCACGGCAAGTCGGCTCGGATCCTCGCCGGCGGAACCGATCTGATCGGATGGCTCCGGGACGATCTCGTGAAACCCGACATTCTGATCGATATCAAAGGCATCGGCGCGCTCGGGAAACTGAGCTTCCGGCAGAATATGCTGCGGATCGGGGCCGGTGTCACGATCACGGAACTGACCGAATCGCGGGCGGTGAGGACGTATTTCCCTCTGTTCGTCGAAATGGCGGGGATGCTGGCGTGCACCGGGATCCGCAATCGGGCAACGGTCGTCGGCAACATCTGTTCCGCTGTGCCGTGTTGCGACAACGGACCGGTGCTGATGGTCTACGAGGCGGTGCTCCAGGTGACGGGGCAGGAGGGTGATCGTGAGATTCCCATGTCGGAGTGGTTCAAGGGCCCCCGGCAGACCGCTCTGCGTCCCGGTGAGATCGTGACCGGTGTGACGGTGCCGAAACCGGCGGGACGCCATGCGGCGTGCTTCGCGAAACTCAAGCGCTACCGCGGCGAGGATCTCGCGCAGGCCAGCGTTGCCGTGCTCCGGAGCGATTCGATCTGTCGCGTCGCGTTCGGGTCTGTCGCGCCGACACCCGTTCGCGCGCCCAACATCGAACGGATTCTCACATCAAGGATGCCGCCCGGGGCCGCGTTGGAGGCGGCGATCGATGCCATCCCGAAAGAAACCTCGCCGATCACCGATCTGCGGAGCAGCAAGGAATATCGCGGAAGGATGCTCGGGGTCATGCTCGAACGCGCGGTGAAGACAGTGGCATCGCGGCTCGAAGGCTCGGGGCCGGCATACGGGGTCAATGTTCTGGACGATTATACGGCCGACGCCGAGGGAAAGTGAGGCCGCCGGATGAAAAAGCATGAAATCACGATGAAGGTGAACGGTGAGATGCGAAGTGTGATCGTCGAGCCCAACGATGTGCTGCTCGATGTTCTGCGTGAAAAACTCGGGATCAAAAGCCCGAAAATCGGGTGCGAACGCGGGGACTGCGGGGCGTGTACGATCCTCCTCAACGGCAGGACCGTGAGGAGCTGTCTGGTGCTGGCGATCGAAGCTGACGGATGCGAAATCGTCACGGTCGAGGGACTCGGCGAGACCCTCACGCCGCTCCAGCAGGCGTTTCTGGACAACAATGCGTTCCAGTGCGGCTTCTGCGCGCCGGGAATGATCCTGACCGCCACGGAACTCCTCCAGAAGAATCCGACGCCGGACGACGACGAAATCAAGGAAGGGATTTCAGGCAATCTGTGCCGCTGCACCGGGTATCAGCCGATCGTCGATGCGATCCGGACGGTGTCGCGGAGCGGGAAATCCGGAGGACGCGGGAAGAGCGGGCGTTCAGGGAGGCCACATGAATAAGATGCACTATGTCGGACAAAACGAAGTCCGGATCGATGGTCTCGAGAAGATCACCGGGGCCGCGCGCTATGTCGATGATCTCGAGTTCGGCCCCAATCTGCTGCATGCCGAAATCGTCGCGAGTCCGTATGCGCATGCGTTGATCACGAGCATCGACACCTCCGAAGCGGAAAAGGTGCCGGGTGTCGTGAAGGTCCTGACCGGGAAGGATTTCCCTTATAAATTCGGGTTGTATATGAAGGACCGCTACATTTTCGCTCAGGATCGGGTCCGGTTTGCCGGGGAGCAGGTCGCGGCGGTCATTGCGCGGAGTCCCAAGATTGCGAAACAGGCGGCGCAGAAGGTGAAAGTGACCTATGAGGAGTTGACGCCCGTTCTGGACGTTGACAATGCGCTGAAGCCGACTGCGAAGCTGATTCATCCCGAACTGGGTGCATATCCCCGTGTTCCATGGTTCTTTCCGAAAGAGCGAACGAATATCGCTCACTGGCGCAAGACACGCAAAGGCGATGCGGAAGCGGCGATGCGTGAGGCGGATGTTGTATTGGAGGATGTGTACGTCGTGCCCCGGTATGCGCATTGCGCGATCGAACCGCATGTGATTGTGGGCCTGTATGATCTGGCGGGGCGGTTGACGCTCTGGAGTGCGTCGCAGTCACCGTTCACGCAGCGGAACGTGTTCGCGGAAACGCTGGCGTCTCTGGGACTGAGTCACAAGGACATCCGTGTCGTGACGCCGTATATTGGCGGAGGATTCGGCGGCAAGGCGGGGGTTTCGATGGAGATCCTCGGTGCGGCGCTCGCAACGGCCGTTCGCGGTTCGCCCGTCAAGGTCCGGTGGACGCGGGAGCAGGAGTTCTGCAATACCTATCAGCGGCAGGGGCTGACGGCGAAACTGAAGATGGGTGTGAAGCGGGACGGCACCATTGTGGCGCTCGAGCACACGCTTCATTTCGACGCCGGCGCGTATGTCGAATACGGCGCGAGTGTGGTCAATGCCGCGGGCTTGTCCGCAACCGGGCCGTATCGCGTGCCGAATGTGAAAATCGATTCGCTGTGCATCTACACCAATCTGCCGCCCGGTGGTCCGTATCGGGGGTTCGGGTATTCCGAGTTTCATTTCGGGTTGGAGTCGCACATCGATCGGATCGCGGAGATGATCGGCATGGATCCCGTTGCGTTCCGCCGG
>CAYYMM010000106.1:0-16143 GCA_964472395.1 uncultured bacterium
ATCGCCCTTGCGACCCGCACGCCGACCCGCACCCCGACGCGAACGCATACACCGGCCGTTCCGACCCAGACTCCGATTCCACCCACGAACACCCCCGCCCCCCCGACCAGCACTCCTGTCCCGCCCACGCCGACCCGCACACCTACCCGCACCCCGACGTTCACCCCGACGACCATGGCGACTCCGACGCGGACGAATACACCGGCTGCTCCGACTCAAACACCGGTCCCACCAACGAATACGCCACCGCCGCCGACCAGTACGCCTGTCCCTCCGACACCCACTCGCACTCCGACCCGCACACCGACATTCACGCCGACATCCACGAGGACTCCGACACTCACCCCGACGCGAACGAATACTCCAGTCGTTCCGACCCCGACCCCGGGTTCGCCGACGCACACTCCGGCTGCTCCGACGAACACACCCGTATTGCCGACGGAAACTCCGGTTTTCCCAACCGCCACACCGGCGGTGCCGACCGAGACACCGGTTCCGGCGACCGCCACTCCCACTCCGTATACGCCGACGCCGACGCCGGAGCCGACATCCGTCTGTGATGCGACCGGAGTCACCGTGTCGATGCCGTCTCATCTGTTCCGTCCGGGCGATGTCTGCTCCTGTACGGCTGTCGTCTGTAATGTGTCGGGCTCCGTTCTATCGGGATACCCGCTCTTCGTCATTCTCGATGTGTATGGAAGTTACTATTTTGCTCCCTCGTTCATTCCGTTCGACAACTATCTGGTTCTTCATCCTGCTTTCGAGATCGGGCGAACCGTCGTGGAGGTGTTACCCGCGTTCAACTGGCCGTCGGGAGTTGGCTCGGCGGGAGGTCTGCTGTGGTACGGCGCGCTGACGAATCCGGCCATGACCGAGTTATATGGCGAACTGAGCACATGGGAATTCGGGTGGGAACCGTAACAAAGGTGTCCTCCCGGACAGATACCATATTATCTCGATAGAAATTATAGTGTATTCCGTGATCCGTTCATCGATCACGAGATAAATGCCATTTTGGCTGGATGCAAAGACAAAAACGGAAGTCGTCATGACCATAATGTTTCTGCTGGTGATAATGGGTTTAACAGACAAGCGAGTGCCCTAATCCGGCCCGTAGTACGGGTGTCGCCGTGTTCGTCGGAGGGTGGGCGATCGCATAACTCTGGTTGCTCTGGATCGCTCCGATTGTCGGAGGCGTTCTCGGAGCTGCGATCTATCGATTCAGCGGCAGTGAGGAGAAATCATAAATCCCGGGATTTGAGCAATCGAGTCGGAACCCGCCGATCAAGTAACCGGTCAGTAACAACCTCCACATGTTGGATTCCCTCGACCAATCCCAGAACGATCCAAGTCTGAATCCCCACGTTGTGCCTCCTGATGTGCTCTGTGAAACAGCCGGTTTCCGAGCTGCAGGTCGAATGTAGCTGCTCCTGAAACGAACCATGATTTTCTGAAGATTGCGCCGAGCGGTCACCGTGCAATCGATGCACATGCGAGCTTCGGCGTGACAGGTGGAGACAGCCCAAGCGCAGGATTCGCTTTGACGACCTGTAATCACTGGGTTTCAAGAGGTTATGGTGAATTTCGGGAAAATCCCAAATCGGTGCATTTATGGGCAAAATCGACCGAATTTTAGGTCGGGAGTTTACCTGAAAATGTACCCTAGTTTTCTAGAACTTAGGTCTGAAGACCTTCCTCAAATCCTCCTGAATTGTCCAAGCCGCAAGCGATAAGTTCTCTGGATCCCTTGCGTGGTCGGCTTCGGCCAAAAGAGAGAAGACCACAAAGTAGAGACTGCCGACGAGTTTTTTTGGAACCTCATCCCGCCCCTCGCATACCGTGGAGATTTTTGCGATGATCTGTCGCATCTTTTCGAGTGCGTTGGCATCAACCTCCTTATTGATGCGTGCGGCAATCAGCAGCGGCGTGACAACGGCATCCAACTCTGTCTCAAGGCATGTCAGGTCATCATTCATCTTTTATCTCTTCATCGAACGCTCAAGATCAGCGGCGGGCAAGTTCCACTGCGATTTTAACCAGCATCCGTGGTCCTGTCCGCTGGATCTTGATGTTAGTCCGCAGAATCAAGCTGCGAAACCATTGCCTCGCATTCTCTTCTGAGAACATGTAGATCGACCTTCGCGAGTGCCCAAACCAGCTCATCGTCGACAGTTGGATACTCATGGGTTAGCCGATTGCGGAAGTCAACGATTCGCCGTGCGTTGGTGAGGGATGCAAAGATATCCGGCGCTTTTTTCGAGAGGGCCAGCACTGCTTCACCGATGATGGTGAACTCCCGTTCCACCGAGGACCGCACGAGACGATTACTGAGGTAGTCGTCGATCTGCATGCCAGAGAGAGCAGTGGAGATCGCGTCACAGGCCTCAAGGATGTCAGCAAGATAGGCGCGGGACTCACGCTGCATAAAGCTGCTGCTTCGTCCGGTTGACGTCGTCACGGATGTAACGGTTCTTGAGCGCGCCGACCATCACTAGATCTACTTCGGTCCCGAGAATGGTGCGCAATTCATTAAGCAAGCCGAAGTATGCGTCCGGTTTGTCAAACGGGGGCATGGGTCCGAAGTCCACAAGGAAGTCAATGTCGCTGCGGTCGGGCTCGAAGTCTTCACGTAGAGCGGAACCGAATATGTCTAGCCGCACGACATTAAAGTGCCTGCAGGCCTGTCGTATCGCATCCAATTTGTCAACGAGCACGCTAACCATGCATGTCCCTCCCAAGACATCATATCCGCTCGAAGCGAGATCGCACCAGTATGCGCGCCATGAGAAGCGCTTTCTGACGGACTAACATTGTTAGTCAACGACTGGTTCATCTATTCAGTAGAACATCACATGAAGTGCTTGTCAACTGTCTGGAATCATTCGTTTGAAGTCGATAAACAGGCGAAGATCGTTCGATTCTGTTGTAATTATCACAGTTCACTATTGACGACGGACGGTATAAAAAATGGCGGGGACGACGAGGCTCGAACTCGCGACCTTCGGCGTGACAGACCGAAGGTCGCGTCTTCTGTCGATCGGGTGCTCAGACGAGATCGAAGCGGTCGAGATTCATGACTTTGTTCCACACCGCAATGAAATCGTTCAGGAATTTTTCCTGAGAATCCTGGCAGGCGTACACTTCAGCGATTGCCCGAAGCTGCGAATTGGATCCGAAAATGAGATCCACCCGGGTGGCCGTCCACTTCCGTTCACCCGTCACGCGATCGCGTCCCTCAAACTGCTCCGCTTCCTCGGATGTCGCTTTCCATTCCGTGCGCATATCCAGAAGATTCACGAAGAAATCGTTGGTGAGCGCTCCGGGCTTAGTTGTCAACACTCCGTGCTTCGATTGCCCGTAATTGGTGTCCAGAACGCGCATGCCTCCCAGGAGCACCGTCATCTCAGGCGCGGTCAGAGTCAGCAGTTGCGCGCGATCCACCAGGAGTTCCTCGGCGGATACAGCATACCGGGCCTTCTGATAGTTCCGGAATCCGTCCGCCTTCGGTTCCAGCACGGCAAAGGATTTCACGTCGGTCTGCTCCTGTTTCGCATCCGTCCGTCCAGGAGTGAAGGGAACGGTCACCGCGTGACCGGCGATTCGGGCGGCCTGCTCGATGCCGGCGCATCCTCCCAGAACGATCAGATCAGCCATCGATACTTTTTTCCCGCCGGACTGAGCTGCATGGAAAGCCTTTTGAATGCCCTCGAGTGTCTGCAGGACTTTCCTGAGTTGGATCGGCTGGTTGACGTCCCAATCCTTCTGAGGGGCGAGACGGATCCGGGCACCGTTCGCGCCGCCGCGCTTGTCCGAACCGCGGAAAGTGGAAGCTGAAGCCCAGGCGGTCGACACCAGTTCGGAGACCGTCAACCCTGATGCGAGAATTTCCGCTTTCAGCCCGGCGATGTCCGTCGCATCAATCAGCGGATGATCCACCGCAGGCACCGGATCCTGCCAGATCAGCTCCTCTTTGGGGACATCCGGTCCAAGATATCGCGATCGAGGTCCCATGTCGCGGTGGGTCAGTTTGAACCAGGCCCGTGCGAACGCATCCGCAAACTCGGCGGGATTCTTGTGAAACCGCCTGGCGATCGGTTCAAAGATCGGGTCCATCCTCAGCGACAGATCCGCCGTGGTCATGATGGTCGTCACACGTTTGGTCGGATCATGGGCTGCCGGAGCGAGATCCTTGTCGGTGACATTGACCGGAACCCACTGCCAGGCACCGGCCGGACTCTTCACCAGATTCCAGTCGTAACCGAAGAGCATATCGAAATAGCCGTTGTCCCAGCGGATGGGATTCGGAGTCCATGCGCCTTCGATCCCGCTGCTGATCGTATCGCCGCCCTTTCCGCTCCCGAAGGTGCTCTTCCATCCGAGTCCTTGTTCCTGGATGCCTGCCCCTTCCGGTTCGGGCCCCACATGCGTCGCAGGTCCCGCTCCATGGCATTTACCGAAGGTGTGACCACCCGCAACCAACGCAACGGTTTCTTCATCGTTCATACCCATCCGCGCGAAGGTCTCACGGACATCCCGCCCCGACGCCACGGCATCCGGCATTCCATTCGGTCCTTCCGGATTGACGTAGATCAATCCCATCTGAACGGCCGCCAGAGGGTTTTCAAGATCCCGGTTTCCCGAATATCGATTATCGCCCAGCCATTTGTCTTCGGAACCCCAGTAAATATCCTCTTCCGGTTCCCAGACATCCACGCGCCCTCCGCCGAAACCGAACGGTTTCAATCCCATCGATTCAATGGCGCAATTCCCGGCCAGAATCATCAGATCCCCCCAGGAGATTTTCCGGCCGTATTTCTGTTTGATCGGCCAGAGCAGCCGGCGGGCCTTGTCAAGGTTCACGTTGTCCGGCCAGCTGTTGAGGGGGGACAGGCGCTGATTGCCGGTTCCGCCGCCACCACGTCCGTCGCCCATGCGGTAGGTCCCCGCGCTGTGCCACGCCATGCGGATGAAGAGACCACCGTAATGACCCCAGTCCGCCGGCCACCAGTCCTGGGAATCGGTCATCAGCGCAATAAGATCCTGTTTGACGGCCTTCAGATCCAGCTTCTTGAATTCATCGGCGTAGTTGAACGCCTCACCCATCGGATCACTTTTGGTTGAATGCTGGTGAAGAATCTTGAGATTGAGCTGGTTCGGCCACCAATCCCGGTTCGATGTGCCGCCGCCGGCGATCGATCGGCCCGATTTTCCCGTTACGGGACATTTACCCTTGTCGTTCATGCATCTTCCTCCTTTGGGTTGCGTTCTGTTTTTTCACGGTGCACTCCTTGCACACGCCCCTCACTTCCACTTGCAACTGCTCAACCTCACCGATCTCATTCAACGACTCCGGAATCTTCAGGTTGTTGAACGCATCGCTGACAAAATCCATCGTCATCCCGCACCCGGTGCAGATGAAGTGATGATGCCGATGGAGGTTGGCATCGAATCGCGTGCGATCGTAATGCGTTCCGAGCGTGTGGATCAGTCCCATTTCCTTCAGCAGCCATAGCGTGCGGTAAACCGTGTCCTGGGATACGGACGGAATCCGTTTGCGGACCCGCTTGAAAACGCTTTCGGCATCAGGGTGATCGCCGACCCGGGCTACCTCCCGGAAGATCTCGCGACGCTGATGGGTCAGTTTGACATCGGCATCCCGACAGACATTCTTGAAATTTGCCATCCGCTGTTCGATCTCTTCCCGGCTGATTGTAACTTTCACCTTTCTGTATCTCCTAGTTTTCCTATTTAGGAATATAATCTTATTTGACGGCTATGTCAAGCAGATCATTCAATCTGTATACTTCATGGCTTGACGACAATAGGCAGACATGATACTATTAATCATGTTGTTCATTGATTTTTTATTCTGATTGGGAGGTCTAAATGAGACGGTTTAACATATCTTTGGTTCTGGTTTGCTTGCTGATCTGTTCGAATGAGGTGAATGCAACAGTCCGGCGCGTGCCGAGTGCCTATCCGACCATACAGGATGCGCTCGATGCCGCCGTGAGTGGTGATATCGTTCTCGTCGCAAACGGGACATACATCGGAACACGTAACAAGAATCTGAACTTCTCGGGTAAATCCATCACACTTCAATCTGAAAATGGACCCATGGTGAGTATCATCGACTGCCAGTCTTCCGGGCGAGCACTCATCTTCGATGATGACGAACCATTAACCACCCTCGTGGAAGGATTTACAATCAAAAACGGCCAATTGACCAGTTCTCTTCAGAATGGAGCAGGTGTCCTGATCGATGGTGCTTCCGCTACGTTTCGGAATTGTCTGTTTCAATCAAATACGTGCATTGACAAAGGAGGAGGAATTGCAGTGCTCAATGGCAGCGCTTCGGTTGGCAGTTGCACTTTCATGGATAATGCAGGCATCAGCGGTGGAGCGATCTATGCCGATGAGTCAAATCTGGAGCTTTATGACTGTCTCGTTTCAAACAACACAGGCTCCAGCGGTGGTGGATTGTTTCTAAGTGATGTGACGGGCATTGTTTTCAATGTGGTCATCGAGGGTAACACGGCTACCTACGTAGGGGGCGGGATGATCTCAACGGGGTTTTCGCTGGATGTCCAGGTGATCAATTGTGTATTTTCATTCAACTATGCAGAAGACAATGGCGGCGGCATGGAATTGTTCAGCGCTCCCACTCTGCTCAACTGCACAGTTTTCAGCAACTCTACGCTTGGTGCTGGCGGTGGAATCAGATACTTAGGAAGCAGTGAAACGACAATCCGAAACTGTATCATCTATGGGAATGGCGGTATGGATGTTGATTGGAACGACAGAGCTCCCGATATCAGTTATTCCGATGTCCTGTGGACGACCGGCAGCACGTATCCCGGTGTCGGAAACATCAATCAGGATCCGCTGTTCGCGGTCCAGGATCACTACTATCTTTCCTGCACCGCAACAGGTCAACCACAGAACAGTCCCTGTATCAATGCTGGAGGTGACCTTGCTGCTGATATCTGTGTTGGAACAAGCGAAGGGCTGATATGCCTCGACAGGATGACAACTAGAATCGATGATGTCTGGGATTCGGGCGTAGTGGACATGGGATATCATTACATGTCCAGCCTTCCCACCCCGACTCCACCACCGACCATTACACCAACCCGAACTCCTTCTCATAATCCCACTCGAACTCCGACCGTCACCCCCACATCCGTTTTCACTGCAACTCCGACATCACCCGGTGATCCCACATCCACACCTTCACCGCAACCGACTGCCTCCTGTGACATCACGGGTGTCACGATTACCATGCCTTCTCATTCATTTCAGGCAGGCGATCTCTGCGGATGTCGGGCGATCGTCTGCAACGTCACCGGCAGCCCAATCGCAGATCATCCGCTTTTTGTGGTTCTGGATGTTTTTGGAAGCTACTACTTCGCTCCGTCTTTTAATTCATACGACAATTATCTTCAGCAGTTCCCTGTGTTCTCAACCGGTCAGACTGTCGTGGAGGTCATACCGCAATTCTCCTGGCCATCAGGAACCGGAAATGCCAGTGGATTGAGGTGGTACGGGGCGCTGACGAATCCATCGGTCAGCGAACTGTTCGGAGAAATGGGGATGTGGGAGTTCGGTTGGTACTGAAAACTACCTGGGTTTCCGAATCGACAACGATTTAAAAAAGTCGCATGTCAACGCCAGGATCGAGTTCTGGGGCTTACTCATTCCAGCCGAATTGCTCCATGGCCAGATTCCCGATCAGTACGGCGAAAGCGCTGTCCGTACACCCCGCATAAAAATTTGCTCCGGAATACGATCCCGCTCCGGATGGCCACGTGAACGCAGGAAGAATACTGTATTCCGTATACCCGGGTGCAATATCCACCGCCTGTGAGTCGAAACTCGTCCAGGAGGGATGAAACCAGTACTGCCCGGCGACTTCGAGAGCGACCAGGAGTTGCAGACCATTCAGTTGACTCCCGTCGTTCTGCGTTGAAACGGCCAAAGAAAAAGAATCGCCTGGCCGGAAATCGGTCGACGGCATCAGAAT
Organism: uncultured bacterium; assembly: GCA_964472395.1. Classification (GTDB taxonomy): domain Bacteria; phylum CSSED10-310; class CSSED10-310; order CSSED10-310; family CALFER01; genus CALFER01. Next base: position 8,024 of record CAYYMM010000106.1, read on the forward strand.
CGACACGGTCAGCGATATCGGCTCGGCATATTCATCCGCCCCCGCATCGCATGGGCTCGTTCGAGTTTCCCCGTCATAATCCAGTGCTTCACACGCAGTCGTCACCACATCGATGCACGGAGAGGTTTCGGTCAGGTGGTAATCTCCGGCTCCGACAAATGAAGGCGGCGCGGAAAAATTACCGACTCCGCCCACCATCGTCGAAAGATCGCAGTATGTGGCCGAAATCGTTCCTCCGGTTGCGCTGTACAGATCCGAACCGGACGGTTCCCAGATGATGCCGCCATGGATCGTCACCGAGGCATTTGACAGTGATGCAACGCCGTCGCCATATGTGCCCGCCGCGTTGTCGGATACGGTGCAGAATCGCAGACTCAGCGTCGAATTGTCCTTGCAGAGAATGCCGCCGCCGATCGCGATGGTCGAATTCCCCGTGACGAAGCAGTTGGTCATTTCCGCCGAAGAGTTTTCAATGCGAAGCCCACCACCGTCAGAATCGGTGTTGACATTGTTCGCGATCATGCATTGTCGGATCGTCGCAGTGGAATACTCGAGAACCGAGATGCCTGCGGACCAACTGACGGAAGAGGCCGAATTCCCGGAGATGATGGTTCTTTCGATGACGGGATGACAGTTCGCGGCAATCTGGATCGCCGCTCCGCTGCAACCGCTGATCGTGCAACCCCGGATCACGGTATTGCTGTCATGAAGAATGTTGATGCCCCCACCCTGTAAGGCAAAACAATCGATCAATCGACAGTTTTCGATCGTCGGGCTCGCGCCCCAGATTCGTATGCCGCCTCCTTCGCTGACGCCACCTGCACCGGTTACACCGCCCCGGATGATGTCGCACCCGCTCACTGTGATGTTCGCTTCCTGCAGGAGGTGGAGCGATCCGACGGCCTCATCGACACAGTCCTGGAATACGATATTGCGCACGATGCTTCCCGCGACCCCACTGCCCTGGAATGTCCATGCGAGTGTCAATCCCTGACCGTCGAAAACCGGTCGCGCCGATACGGAGGCTCCTTCGATTGTTACCCATTTGCTGTGGAAATGGAGATCGACCCAGCCGGCACCGGAATAGGTGCCGGATGCGATCCGGATGGTATCGCCGTTCCCGGCATTGGAAAACGCGTCCTGTAAAGTGGCGTAATCGCCCGGAACCTGGATAACGGCTGCAAATCCTGCCGCCGGCACGCAGAGCAGAAGACACAGAATCAATGATTTCATGAGTGATTCCTCCCGGTTCGATTCTCAGTATACCGTATACCCCGGAAATTTGGTAATTCCAAACCGTCGTTTCGCGAATCCAGAATCAGTTCGCGAAACTCCAGATCATGGGCGCGAGGATTGCTGTGAGCAGGCAGTACAGGAAATTGAGAGGAATTCCGATTTTCAGATAATCGCTGAATTTGTACCCACCTGGGCCATACACCATCAGATTTGTCTGATATCCGATCGGAGTCGCGAAACTGGCCGACGCGCAGATCATGACACTTATGATGAACGGCATCGGGTTGACACCGAGTCGATCGGCGGTATTCATGGCAATGGGGAATACAATCGCTGCTGCAGCGTTGTTCGTGATCAACTCCGTCAGCAGCGTGGTGGTCAGGCAGACCATGGCGAGTGCTGCTCCGGGTTGATCCCGGGTCAACCCGAGCAACGATCCGGCGATCGCCGCCGCCGCGCCGGTTGTCTCGAGCGCCATCGACATCCCGAGCGCTGCTCCGATCACCAGGAGCACGTTCCATTCGATGCTTCGGCGTGCCTGTGCGGTGGAGCAGCACCCCAGCAGCAGCATGGCTCCCGCGGCAACCATCGATGCCTTCAGCATGCTCAGTATCCCGGAACCCGCCAGTATCACCATCGCGATCAGAACGGCCAACGCATACGGCGCTCGGTCGAATCGGCGGGGCGTCGAGTCTTCCACCTCGCTGATCAGATAGAAATCGCGGGAATCCTTCTGTCTCGGGATGAAGCCCGCATGCGATTCCACCAGCAACATGTCCCCGGCCCGCAGGACGATATCCCCGATTTTCCCGCTGATCCGCTCTCCGTTTCTCGCCACCGCGATGACAACGGCGTTGTACCGATTCCGGAAGCGGCCATCACGAATCGTTTTCCCGATTATCGGGCAGGTGTCCGATACGACGACTTCGACCAGACGACGCTGAGCCTTGGGAGCGTCCAGATTGAATTTCCGGGTGGAGGAGGGGACCAGTCCCTTCTGGTGATATAGCGTCCGCATCGAGTCAATGTTGCCGACGAAAACCAGTCGATCATGTGCTCGAAGCGGCTCGTCGGGATCGACGGCGGAGATGACCTGCTCCCCCCGGATCAGTTCCGCCAGAAACGCTCCCGGCAGATGGCGCAGGCCGGAGGATTCGATCGAACGCCCGATGACAGGACTGTTTTCCTCCACTTCGAGTTCCAGCGTATACTCCTTCGGGTCATGAAAAATCTCCTGGATCTGCGTCCGTTCGGGAAGCAGGAACCGGCTGACGACCAGAAGATACGCCATGCCGGCAATGGCGCAGGGCAGGCCGAGTTTCGTGATCTCAAACATCGCCAGTCCCGCGGAATGATACCGCTCCTGAACCAGCGCATTGACCACCAGATTGGTGCTGGTGCCGATCATCGTACAGATTCCTCCGAAAATGGCTGCATAACTGAGAGGAATCATCAGCCTGGACGGCTGAACCCTGATTTTCCGGCACCATTCCGCAACGACCGGAATGAACATGGCGACGACCGGTGTGTTGTTTAAAAATGCGCTGATCCCGATAACCGGGAGCATCAACCGGAGCTGTGCGCGTCGCCAGTTTTTGGGCCTTCCGAGCACATGATGGGAGATCCAGGTCAGTACGCCGGTTTCCTGGAGACCGCTCACGACGACATACAGCAGTCCGATAGTGATCATGCCCTCCGAACTGAATCCCGACAGGGCTTCGGAGGGGCTCAGAATCCCACTGACGCACAGGATGCCCAGACCGGCAAGAAGCGCGAAATCTGCCGGAATACGGGTCAGGATCATGGCGCAGAAAACAGATCCGATCACGATGAGTGTCGTCATCGCCTGCCATGTCAGAAAATCCATTCGATATCGCTCCGATGTGATCCGTGAAAAGAGTTTCCCTCGTTCCGTTGCGCGGGACGCCATGATAACGGCTTTGTCTGATCGGTTCAATCCGCCGGTTTGACAGCCCGATTCACCGGGTATAAAATCAAGTTATTCTGTCGGTTGTGAATGACATACTCAGGAAGATTGAGCACACAAGGCGTTTCTGAGAATCAGAGTTGATCTGATCTTTCAAAATGAGGATGTATCCTGTCTTTCTCGATGAATGGAGGAGCAAACCATGAAACGCAGCCGAGTGTTTAGCATCATTTTTCTTGTCTTCTTGACCATGGTTTTTTTGACGGCTGATGGAATTCAGGCCGGGGGCAGGGCCGTGGAGTGGCGTTACAGCTTCTCACCCGGCAGTAGCACCTACGCCGAGATCTCCGGTGGAACAATCCATGGAACGGCATCGAATGACGATCAGAGTTTCAACGCCATTCCCATCGGTTTCACCTTCACCTACGATGGCGTCGCGTACACCAATGTCAGCATCCAGAGCAACGGTTATATTGCGATGGGCGACGCGGTGACGTCGTCGTACACCCCGTTGAGCGCAGGCACCACCAACAATGTCATTGCAGCGTTCGGGCGCGACATTCAGGGTAACGGCACGACCTCGGAATTGATGTCGCTGATGGAAGGCACAGAGCCCAACCGCATGTACACGGTGCAGTGGAAGGATTACAAACGGTACGGCTCCGGCTATGTTGGTGATAGTCTGAACTTTCAGATTAAACTACACGAGACTACAGGCGAGATCCAGATCGTTTATGGTGGTTTCACAACAGTTCTCAACGCAGCTCCACCCACTGTTCAGGTGGGATTACGCGGTGCGAGCAACGCCGATTTCAACAATCTCATGACTGACACTACGCACCTGTGGGACGATCCCCTCGCAGGTACTGCCAACACCTCGGCCATGACCATGAGCGACGTCATCTTCCCGGCCTCAGGGCAAACCTACACCTGGTCGCTGTTTACCGGTGTGCTCGTTTCCGACGACCAGGATCGAGGCGTCTGTCCGGGAGGCACAGCTACCTACCTGTTCACCATTCACAATGTGACCGGAAACCCTGAAACATTCGACCTGACATACTCGGGAGCATGGCCGATCACCGGTCCAACTGCGACGGCCGAGATACCCAACGAGGGTTCACAGCAGATTCAGGTGACGGTCGACGTGCCATGGACCGCGGCTGATCTCGAGGTTCAACCGTTCAGCGTCACCGCAACCGACTCGACCAGCACCTACACCCACTCGGCGTCCGACAACACGATCGCTAATCTGATCGGAAGCTATACCGATATGTCCAGCAGTCCGGTCGGTCGCGGAGTGCGCTGGCACTCGGTTGTCTACTGGGACGGCAAGCTCTACAAGATCGGAGGCGATAACGGTGCGGCTCAGGCATGGCTGGATATCTATGACATCGCCACGGACACATGGATACAAGGCCCCGACATGCCGGCTGCGCGGGCCTACATCGACGGTGTAGTCATCGGTGGAAAAATCTACGTGGCCGGAGGATACAACGGCTCCGGACAGGATGATCTGTTCATCTATGACATCGCTGCCGGTTCCTGGAGCACCTCACCGACACTGATGCCGGCCAACCGCTATCACTATGCCGGTGTGGCGATGGGCGGTAAGTATTACGTCATCGGAGGCTATGGCGCGACATACGAGGCTTCGATGATCGCGTATGATCCGGCTACTGACACCTGGAATACGTCGCTTCCGGCCATGAGTACATCCCGGCGCTACTTCCAGGCCGGGGTCATCGGAGGCAAGATCTATGTCGCGGGCGGTTACAACGGAACTCACCAGACGACCGGCGAGGTGTTCGACCCGGCTGTCCCCGGCTGGTCAAACATTTCCATGGGTTTCAGCTGGAATTCCGGCGCTGATGGTGTTCTCCAGGATCGCTATCTCATCATCATCGGCGGTTATTCCAACTCGACTACGACAGCCAGTCTCAGCGCCTTGTTGTACGATACTCTGAACGACTCGTGGTTCACGCTTCCGTGGCAATCCCATTTGATCTATGGCTCCGAGTGTGATGGTGACGGCATCAATGCATGGTTCGTCGGCGGGCGGCTGTATGACGGAAGCGCATGGAGTTACAGCACCTACATCACGCGAACAGACACATGCGCTGAATGTGAGAGTGTCTCGAACGCGGACTTCACCGTCAATCCACCCTCACCGCGAACCGGAATCCAGGCAACCTTCAGCGGATCGGTTACAGTCGGTTCCGAGCCGATCACATGGGAGTGGGATTTTGGTGACGGCAACTTCGGTACCGGCCAGACCATTCAGCACGCATTCGCATCTTCCGGCACCTATACCGTGGTCATGAGGGCCACCAACTGCGACGGTGCCGGATCGGACGTTGCCAGCTACGATGTCCTCGTCCAAAACGGCGCGCTCATCGTCGTGGATCCCCCGGCGTTGGAATCGATCCAATGCGCTGACAGCCAGGAGAGTTACACTCTGTCAATCTGCAACGAGGGCGATCAGACGCTGACCTGGACCATGACCGAGGAGCCCGATACAAATCCGATCCGTTTTTCGTTCCAGGACCTGCCGAGGGTGACACTCCCCGACGGCGCACCGCATTCCATCTCTGAGTTCATGGCTGCCGACTGTCCGGTCCTGCCTGTACGATCCGTAACACCGGCATCACCATCGCGTACGTCGAGAGCGCTGACCTATTACTCCACTCGTACGGAATTTGACGCAGCCTATCCCGGATTGCCGATCGAAGGGTTCGAAAACGGCTCGATGGCTGACGCGACTATCGGGGCCATTGCTCATCCGTTGGATCAGTTCAGCAGTAACGCCTACTTCGATCCCGGCGATATCCTGCCCGGCATTCAGTTCCGATCGTCTGCGGATCATGGGGGAGAAGAGATCGCTGTTCTTGGTAATCAGTTTGCCGGTAATCCGAGCAAGACCGCGGTGGCAAACACCTTTGTCGACTCCTACCGGATCATCTTCAACCCGCCGGTCGAAGCGACCGGAATGGATCTCCAGTCGTTCATGGGCAGCGGTACCTGCCAGGTGGACATCTACGACATTAACGGCCTCGCGGCCTCCACCACATCACTCGGCGATGCAGCAGGGGTTTTCTGGGGCGTGTCGTCGGATTCGGATCCGATTGCCGCCATCGTGATCACCGATCTGGGCTCGGGAGCGGAAGGAGCGGACAACATCGCCTTCCAGTCCCTGGAGATACCCTGGTTGAGTGAAACTCCCATCAGCGGCACCCTGTCGGCAGGTGATTGCCAGGACGTGATTGTAACCTTTGATTCAACCGGCATGGCCTTCGGTTCCTACGATGGAACACTGCAGATCAACAGCAACGACATCGGAACGCCTGTTTTCAATGTCCCGGTCACACTCACAGTCGCCGACGGACCGACCAATGCCGATTTTTCATGGGATCCCGTGTCACCCGATATCGGTCAGTCCGTCACGTTCAACGGCACGGCCGATGCGCAGTTGCCGGTCGAGTATTCCTGGGACTTCGGGGACAGCGGCACGGCCACGGGCCAGAGCGTCACGCATGTGTATGCATCGGCGGGCGACTATACGGTCACAATGACCGCAACCTCATGCGGAATGAGCGATACTGCCGTACACACCGTTACGGTACAAGACTGCTGGACATTGCTTCAGGAGGATTTTGAGGGCGCGTTCCCGCCGACCGACTGGACGGTAATCAATAACGGGGGAACGTGTGTCTGGACGCGCAATGATGCATTTCCTTCAGCACGCCCGAATTACGCCGGTGGCGACGGCTTCTGCGCCGATGCCGATTCGGACAAATGCGGCAGCAGTACGACCATGGACACGGAACTCCGTACGATGCCACTCGATTTCAGCGGATTGACCATCGTTTCGCTGGATTATGTGTCCTCCTATAACGACATCGGCACCGGAGGCGATCTGGCCGATGTCGACATCAGTATCGATGGAGGCGCGACCTGGACCAACCTGCTGCGTTGGGATTCGGATCACAGCCCGGACGGCCCCGGTGAGCCTGTCAGTCTGGATCTGACGACCTACGCCGGTCAGACGAGCGTGATGATCCGTTTCCACTATTACGTCGCCACATACGACTGGTGGTGGGAAGTGGACCAGGTCAGGGTTCGCGGATGCTACATCGCCGGTGCGGCACCGGATATCGACGTGACTCCGCTGACCATATCCCAGACCCTCTATCCCGATCAGACTGCCGATCAGACCTTCACTATCGCCAACGTCGGCCTGATGCCGCTGAACTGGACGCTGGACGAGGGATGCGGCACTCCGGTCGCCTGGCTGGCACTCGACCCGGTCACCGGCACGCTGCCGGTCGGGAACAACGTCGATGTGACTGCGGGATTCGACAGCACAGGATTGGCCGCCGGGACCTATACAACGACAGTTTGTATCGATTCGGACGATCCGGATGAACCGGAAATCGTCGTCGATGTGACACTGATGATTACCAGCCCGCCGTTGATCGATGTGACGCCACTCAGCCTGTCGGTCGATCTGTGTTCCGACGCGACCACAACCGAGCAAGTCACCATTTGCAATACCGGCGCCGAACCCCTCACCTGGCAGTTGCGGGAGGCGAATCCGACTGCGCCCCTAACGAGATCCGGCAAGGTGACACCGAGGTTTCCGACCGATATCGGGTATGCCCAGGACATCGGATACGTCTCGGATAATTTCGTCCAGTTCACTCTGAACGACTTTTCCGGTCAGACCGTTGTCGGGACCAGCACCAACCCTTATTATGGTATGGACTTCGATCCTTCCGCGACGACTCTGTACGCGCTCAACGACACAACGGATGAACTCGGTACAATCGACCTGAATACGGCTGCATTCACCGCTATCGTATCCTGTCCGCCCGGCGGCGGCGCAGCCAATTGGACCGGGCTGAGCATCGATCCGGTCGACGGAAGCTTCTGGGGTTGCACAGCCACGGATCTCTACACG
>CAYYMM010000107.1:0-16057 GCA_964472395.1 uncultured bacterium
TGCCAAACGCGATCTGAATTCCAACATCTACGGATCCATGTGGACGGGCGCGGGCTGGTCCACTCCCACGGCGCTGTCCTCCGGGTCGAATGACGAATTCTGTCCGCGCCTGACTCGTGCCGCGGACAACGCTCTCGCGATGACCTTCTATGGCCTCGAAACGTTCGGAACCCCGGAATGGCAGGATGACAACTTCGAGATTTACACGGCGGAATGGACCGCTTCGGGCTGGTCGCCGCCGGAACGCGTCACGGAAAACGGAGCGCACGATTTCGCTCCCGATGCGGTCTCGATCGGCGGCACACTCCATCTGGTCTGGGAAAGCACGCAATACGGCTGGGAATCGGTCGATATCCTCCATCTGACCGTATCGACCGATGACCGGGCCAGCGCAAACCTGAATGCCTTTTCGAAACCCGCCACCCCATCACTGAACCCGCTCGCGCCGCCCATCGCCCCCCGCTCCTTCGCCTCCGTCCCCCTCCCCTCAACCCTGAATCCTCCCGGCCGGACCGCGTCCCCCGATATTCCCGTGTATCGCCCCCCTCAAGCTCGAATGGCAACCGGACCCGACGCGCGCTGCGAGCCTGTGCTGGCCGCCGTCGACATCGATTCGGCGTCCCGGACAATCGCAGCAGACCCCTCCCATCATCGGATCCGGCTGTTCGATCCGACGGGCGCTCCGGCAGGATCATTCGGAGCGGAAGGCAGCGATCCCGGGTTGTTTCGATCACCGTTCGGCGTGTGTGTCGACGATTCGGACCGGATCCTGGTCGCCGACACCGGAAATGACCGGATCCAGGTGTTCGATCCCGCCGGAACGTTTCTCTTTTCGTTCGGCTCGGGAGGGGATCAGGCCGGGCAATTCAGAGGCCCCAGAGGCGTGGATGCGAGGGCGGATCGGATCGCGGTCGCGGATTCGCTCAATCACCGCATCCAGGTCTTCGATTCGTCCGGCGCCTTTCTGTTCATGTTCGGTTCGCACGGGATTCACGAGGGCGAATTGAACGAGCCGTGGGATGTCTGCATCCGGGCGAACGGAGATTTCGCCGTCGCCAACACATGGGGATACTCGATCGCGCAGTTCGATGCATCCGGAAATTATATCGATGCGATCACGCAGAACACATACGGGCCATCGGGTATCGCGGAAGACGCCGACGGTCGGTTGTTCATCGCCAACACGGCGGGCTGGAATCTGGTTCTGTCGGATCCGGCGGAACCCTGCACGCGGTCGCTCACCGATTCGACCGCCTTTTCTATCGGGCCGCTGTTCGGAGTCGCCGTGCTGCCGTCGGGTAACCCGGTCTTCACGGCGGGGGATCACCTGACGCCATGGAGTCTGGATCCGAATCGCCCGACGCTGATCGAAGCGCCGCGGATCGAATTCATGGACGGCCGATCGATCACCATCGCCTGGCACACGGCTGTCGAGTGCCCCACAACGCTCTTCTACGGCCCTTTCCCGGACACCTCGACGATGTACTGCGATGCCGCACCGGCCACCGAACACCGTGTCGAGCTGACGGGGCTGGATCCCCTCACCCGGTACAAACTGCGTCCGGTCTTCCGCAATCCGTTCGACATGTCGGAAATCCGGTCGGACGGCGTGGAGATCGTCACGCTGGACACTCACGACGCGACGCTCGATAGCACCGCGGTCAAGACCTGTATCCTGGTCTACCGCGATTTCTGCTTCTGGAACGATCCGCTGCTGGCGTACGAGACCGTCACGGATACTGAAATCGAGGGCATCGCGGCGGCGGCCGACGAGATTCTCGCGTGGTACCACCGCAACAGCGCCTTCCGGCTTCATCTGCCGCATGCGGTCGAGACGATCGAGGGAATGGTGTCGCTGGCGGACGGCGATTTCAGCCGGTCGCTCGTGTATACGCCGGGGGATCTGCTGACGCCGTGGCCGCAATGCGTCGAGCGCGATCTGATCGCTGCAGGCATCGATCCGGCGCGATATGACAATTTCATCACATTCTTTCCGTTCCGGTGCTACGCCGAGTATCCCACGGGTATTTTCAGTTGGGGCTGCGCCACCGACCTGTTCGACGGGAGGGGATTTTGCGCGATCCCGCACTGCTGGCCGGACCAGAGCGACTGGTTCATTCTTCACGAGGGGCATCACAGTCTGGACGGCATGCTGGCGTCGAGCGGATTTCCGGCCTACCCGCACGCCGATCTGCTCTGGGAAAACACCCTCGCGACAGGACTCGACCGCGACGCGAACGCCCGGATCGTCCGCTCATGGCCCGCGTCACAGTGGAGGGGTTTCCGGCATCCATGGAGTCTTCCGGTCACGGCGACGGATCTGGATCAGGACGGGATTGCGGATGATGCGCCGACGCTTCCGTTCGATGAAGCGCGTTTCGGCAGCGACAGCACCAAAACAGACACGGATCTCGACGGACTGCCCGATCTCGATGAAGCACTCGCGGGAATCGGCATCCCGGCCGACCCGACGGGCAGCGACACGGATCATGACGGCATTCCGGATGGTGCGGATATGGAACCGCTCTACCCGATCGAAACATCGATTTTTCCCGGTGATCCGCAGATCGACGGGGTTCCGGATCCGGCCTGGCATCCGCTCATCGGAGGCCATCTCCAGGAGTCATCCGTTCCCGGATTTCCCGCACCGAACATCCTGGCCGCATGGTCGTCGGCAGGATTGTATCTCGCGATCGACACACCGGGCTACGCCACCTATCAGATTCTGATCGATGCGGCCGGTGACGGCTGGTATCACGGGCACGACAACTACGAGATCACGGTGCATCCCGTGCTGGGTCTCCGGGAGGCGCATGTTCAGGATTCGAGCCCCGAGGCGATTTGCGAGGTGGGGTACAGTGTCTGGGACGACGCATCGGAGTATCCCTTCCCGCCGTATCTCGTCCCGGGGGATCTCACGGTCGCCACCGCGCAGTCCGGCGGCCGCTACACCATGGAAATGCTCATCCCGGCGGATGACGCGACCGGACTGACGCCCCGGGAGGGGAAATCGATCCGGCTGTTGTTCCGGATGAACACGCTCAACGGAGGGTCGGGGCAGGAGGCGTCGGTGTTCGAACGGGACATTTTCGCCGGGACCGTGATGCAAGCCCTGCCTCCCGCCGTTCCGTCGCTGGGCCCCTTTTCCGTGCTGCTGGCCCTCGTTGCACTGTCGATGTTGCTGATCACGACCGGGCCGGGGAAACGCTGATCGGCCCTGAATGCTCCGACCCGGAGCGATCGGATCCGGCTCGGTTCCGATTTCGAACCGAACTTTACGGGACAGCCGTGCGTAGATTAGGATGCAAGAACGGTTGTCTTTCCGTTTGAGAGGTTTTATGCATGCTTTACGACCTGGTCTCATGATCACCCGTTTCTTCTTTCTCGCACTGATATGTGTCACCGCCTTTCCACACTCGGCGCTCGGGGATGAAGCGGGGAACACCCAAACCCTGACACTCGGCGACTGCATCCGGATCGCCGTCGACCAGTCGCCCACGATCGCCGGCTCGAAGGACGCACTCATCGGACTCGGGATCCGCCAGACCGACGCCCGGCACGACCGGATACCGTCGGCGGAGCTGACGCTGTCGGACAATCGGATCATCGACGAGGAAGCGTTCAGTTTCTATGATCCGCAGACCGGGCAGCGTTATGTTCCGGGTGAGGGGTATCAGACCGTTGCCGGAATGGATGCGACCCTGTATTCCGGCGGCCGGATCACCGCGTCGATCCGGGCGGCTGACGCGGCGCGATCCGAAGCGGAGCTGGGACTGCTGCGGACGATCCGCGATGTCCGGCTCGATGCCGTCACGCGGTACATCACGGTGCTCGAGCGTCAGGCGGAGTGCGCGGTGAGGCGGGAGCAGATCGTCCGGGCGCAGGAAGCGCTCAAACTGGCCGAAAACCGTCTCACGGCCGGGCGTGGCATCCGTTACGAAGTCATGCTCGAACAGGCGTTCCTCTCCCGTTCGGAACTTGAAGCGCTCAGGGCCGACAATGCACTTCAGTTCGCCCGCCACAACCTCCTGCTCCTCCTCCGCATGCCGCTCGACACCCCCATCGACATCGAGGATATCGACGTGCTTCCGGACACGCCTCCGGACGATGCGGAACTCATCCGAGTGGCGCTTCAGAAGCGGGAGGACATCCGTCGGAGCGAAGCGCTGCGTGAGAGGCGAAATGAGGAACTCCGGATGCTCACCGCCGCACGGAAACCCTCGGTGCATCTGTTTGCGCAATACATGAAGCAGGGCGAGTCGCTGAGTGATTTCAGCCGGGACGACAATCAGTGGCTCGGAGGACTCTCGATCCGCTTCTCGCCTTTCCCGGACTCGACACTGGGTGGATCGATCACCCGCGAACGGATCGGATCGTCCGATTACATGCAGCGATCCGCGCTCTCGCTGAGCCTGTTCGACGGGTCATCGACGAGCGCGACGGAGGCCGATCTGCGGGCACAGATTCACGCCGTCGAACGCGACATTGCACAGCTTCGGGACCGGATTGCGGCCGAGGTGATCGAGGCGGCGGGGCGGGTGCGCGAATCGGCCGGAGAATGCGACACGGCGGAACGGGAACGGGCGGCGGCCGCGGAGAATCATCTGATACAGGCCAAGAGTTACGAACTGGGACTGACACAGTTCAAGGATCTGGTGGACGCGCGGACGGATGAAATTTCTGCGCGGATCGACGTGCTTTTCGCGCGTTACAAGCATGCGCTGGATTGCGCGATTCTGGATCATGTGACGGGACACACGGTCGGAGGAGAAAACGGATGCGCACAATGACTCACATCGCACTCATGCTGGCAATCACCGCTCTGCTGACTGTTGCGGGATGCAGCAATCCGACCGCGGGATCGCAGGGCAAGAATCCCGGCATTCCGGCCACTCCGACGCCTCAACCCATTCCGGTCGAGGTGGAAGCGGCGGGGCGGGGGGATATTGCGCAGCGGATCGAGACCACTTCGAATATCGAGGCGGACGAGGATGTCGTGATCTATCCCAAGATCAGCGGTCAGATCCGGTCGATTCTGGCGGAGGAGGGGCAGCGGGTCGAGCGCGATCAGGTGCTGGCCGCGATCGATGACGATGAACTCGCGCTGCGTGCCCGCCAGGCGAAGGTCGCGCGCGATCAGGCCGCCGACAAGCTCACGCGTGTCGAGGAACTCCACCGGAATCAGATGGTCAGCGAAGAAGCTTATCTGGATGCCCGATACTCCGCGGATTCGGCCGATGTCGCCTGGAAACTCGCCAATCTCGCGGTCGAACATGCGAAGATCCGAAGCCCCCTCACCGGGATCATCACCTCCCGCGATGTCTCGACCGGCGATCTCGTCCAGCCCGCCACACCTCTCTTCCGCGTGGTCGATCCGAAATCCCTGTCGATTTCGATCCAGCTCCCCGAGAAGGACGCGCAGCGGATCCGACCCGGGATGGTCGCGCGGGTCATGCCGGAATCGATGCCGGGCCATGAGTTTCCGGCGACGATCGAACGGATCAATCCGGCGGTCGATCCGAAAACCGGCACCGTTCGCGCGAAACTGGCGCTCGACCGGCAGGCCGCCGAACTGATCAGCGGCATGTTCGTCCGCGTCGCCATCACGCTCGACACGCGCCCCGACGTGGTGCTCGCGCCGAAACGCGCCGTCATCCGGGACAACGGGAACCGGTATCTGTTCGTCATGAATGCGCAGGGGGCGGCCGAGAAGCGGGAGCCGGTGATCGGAATCGAGGACGCCGGGTTCATCGAAATCGTGTCGGGGATCGACGAAGGCGATGCGATCATCGTCGTCGGCCAGCAGAATCTGGAGGAGGGGTCGGCGGTCTTCGATCTGCGCGCCGCCGCGAAGCAGACACAGACGCCGGACGACGGGGAATCGGGCGATGGCAAGGCGGCTGTGTCGTGAGTCTCGCGTCGTTCTCCGTCCGGCGACGGATCACCGTGATGATGATCGTCGCCGGAGCGACGGTCTTCGGATGGTTTTCACTCAATAAACTCGAGCTGAAACTCCTCCCGGACATCACGTATCCCTCCGTGACCGTTCGGACCGAATTGCCCGGGGCGTCTCCGGAAGAAGTCGAAAATCTCGTGTCGGAACCCATCGAGGAAATGCTGGGGGTCATCAACAATCTCCAGCAGATCACATCGATTTCGACCGCCGGCATGTCCGACGTGATCATCGCGTTCAACTGGAACACGAAAATGGATCGCGCGATGATGGATATCCGCGAAAAACTCGATCGGATCACCCTGCCGGACGAAGCGAAAAAACCACAGATCCTCCGGTACAATCCTGAAACCGAACCGATCATGAAGCTCGCGATCACGGGCGACGATCCGGGGAAAATCCGGTCGGCTGCCGAGCACGAGATCGCACCGCGGCTTGAAACGATCGAGGGTGTCGCGGCGGCGCAGGTCATCGGCGGGCGGGAAACCGAGATCTCCGTCGAAATCGATCTGCCACGACTTGCGAAGCAGGGAATTTCGATCGATACCGTCGCCGCGCGTCTCGCACAGGAAAACATCAACCTTCCGGGAGGCATTCTGCAGGAAGGGCACGCGCGATACCTGATCCGCACCATCAACGAATTCCGCTCGGATGCCGACATCGGCGAGATCGTGATCGGGTCGATCGGGGACGCCGACATCCGCCTCAGGGATGTCGCGTCGATCCGGCATACCGTGCGTGAGAGGACGACGATCACGCATGTTGCCGGCGTCGAGAGTGTCAGCATTCATGTTTTCAAGGAAGGCGACGCCAATATCGTAGAGGTTGCACGGCGCGTGGCGGACCTCGTGAACGCGAAAAGCGCGGGAACGTTCGCCCGGACGAAAGGCATTCGCGAGTTGCTGCCCGAGGGGGCGTCGATCGAAATCATTTCGGACCAGTCCGTCTTCATCAGTTCGGCGATCCGCGAGGTGCAGAGCAATGCCGTCATCGGCGGCCTGCTCGCGATCGTCGTCCTGTTTTTCTTTCTGAGGAATCTGCCGCACACGAGCATCGTTGCGGTCTCGATCCCCGCTTCGATTGTCGTGACGCTAACCGCCCTGTATTTCCAGGGCTACTCGCTCAATCTGATGACCCTGGGCGGACTGGCGCTCGGCATCGGCATGCTCGTGGACAACTCCATCGTCGTGCTCGAGAACATCTTCACGCGCTGGGATCGGGATCCGACGCGACTGGATGCCGCCCGGACCGGTGCCGATGAAGTGTCGATGGCCGTGACCGCCTCAACATTGACGACCATCGCGGTCTTTTTCCCCCTCGTCTTCGTCAGCGGAATTGCCGGTCAGATCCTCGGCGATCTCGCGGCCACCGTGTCATACAGCCTGATCGCCTCGCTGCTCGTGTCGCTCAGCGTCATCCCCATGATGGCCTCGTTCGCGTCGGTTCGCTCGGTCGATCGCATCCAGCCGGTCTGGATCCGGAGCCGGCTGGCGCAGTTTACAGCCAGGCGTCGTGAGTCCGGACGGAGCTGGGCCGGACTGGCACCATTCATCGTCAGAGGGATATTCGACGAAACGTTGGAGCTGATCGCGAGCGAGTGGCGGGAGCGCGTGCAACGGAAGATGCGGGGCGGAGGCTCTCTGATCCGGCGGATTGTCCGCATCGTGCTTCTTCCCGTGCATCTCGTTTTATTCCTCCTCGGCGTGCTGCTGACGGCGACCGGACGAGCGCTCCTCAACATCGTGTATGCGGCGGTGCAGCTCATCATCCGGTCGACCGGCGCACTCTGGCGTCTCGTGATGCTCGCGCTGACCCCGCTTCTGAATCTGTTCGACAGGGCGTTCGACGGCGTGAGGGCCTTGTATGAACGCCTCCTGAACGTGTCGATGCGGCGGCCAGTTCCGATCGTTCTGGGCGTTTTTGCGATGTGTGCGGCGATTGTCTGGTTCGTGCTGCCGAGGCTCGGGCTCAACGTGCTGCCGAACATGGCTCAGGGGGAGTTTGTCATCGAGATCAAGATGCCCGTCGGAACGTCACTCGAACAGACTGAAGCCGCGAGCCGGGTCATCGAGACGCTGGCGGGGGCAGTGCCCGGAGTCGATCTCGTGTCCGCCGTGATCGGATCGTCGGCGTCCGAGACATTTTCGGAGGGGGTGCAGCGCGAGAATCTGGCATCGATCTCCGTGAGGCTCGATGCGGACCACCGCACGCGGGATGAGGAGGAGGCGGTGATGGATACCCTGCGCGAGTCGCTGGCGAGGGTGGCGGGCATCGAGAAAGCGACGTTTCTGCGGCCGTCGATTTTTTCGCTCAAGACACCGCTGGAGGTGGAACTGCGCGGGCAGCAGTTGAACGATCTGCGACTCGGTGCCGAGCGGCTTGCCGAGCGACTCCGGCAGGAACCGTATCTGCGGGACGTGCATACGACGCTGGAAGAGGGTTATCCCGAAATTCATCTCGTATTCGATCGCGTGCGGCTCGCCCGTTTGAATCTGTCGCCGGCGGACGTCGCTCGCGGCGTGAAGGCGATGGTCGAGGGTGTTGTGGCGACGACGGTGACCGAGAAGGACGAGGAACTGGACATCCGGGTGCGGTCCGGACGCTCCGGGGATCTCACCGTCGAAGACATCGCGCGGTACGTAATCAATCCCGAATCGGATGCGCCGGTGACGCTGGGCAGTGTGGCGCGGATCGAGGAAGCCGTGGGGCCGAGTGAGATCCGGCGGGTGGATCAGCGGCGGACCGCCATTGTGCGGGCGGACGTCGGAATGGACGATTTGCGGCGCGCGTTTCGTTCGGTTGAGGGGATACTTCGGAGTGTTCCCTGTCCCGCCGGCGTGACGTATGTGACGTCGGGGCAGAGTGACGAACTGGAGGCATCGGTGAGTAGTCTGGCCACCGCGCTGGCACTCGCGATCTTTCTGGTTTACCTGGTGATGGCGTCGCAATTCGAATCGCTGCTGCAGCCCCTCATCATTCTGTTCAGTGTGCCGCTCGGACTGTGCGGTGTTTTATTCTTTCTGTATCTCCTGGATCTTCCGGTTTCGATCATGGTGTTCATCGGGATGATCGTGCTGGTCGGGATCGTCGTGAACAACGCGATTCTGCTCATCGATGCCGCCAATCGGTTCATCGGAGAGGGAGCGGGGGTGAGTGACGCACTGCGGCAGGCTGTGGCGCGGCGAATCCGGCCGATATTCATGACCACGCTGACAACCGTGCTGGGGCTTCTACCGATGGCGTTCGACCGGGGGCCGGGGTCCGAGATCCGGATGCCGCTGGCCGTCACGGTGATTCTGGGGCTGGCGACATCGACTTTTCTGACGTTGATCGTGATCCCGCTCATTTACCGGATCACGCACCGGGACCGGGCATGACGGTGGCGCGCGTCGAGCATCCCCTCCCGCGATGGGCTGCCCGGAGGCCCGTGACGGTGCTGATGGCGGTGCTGACGATCGCGGTGATCGGCGGGGCGGCGCTCTATCGGATTCCCCTTGAGTTTGCACCGGAGATGAATCATCCCTGGATGTGGTGCAATGTGTTGTATCCGAATTCGAACCCTGAAGAAAACGACCGGGCGATTGCGGAGGAGTGGGAGGAGCAGCTCAAGCGGGTGCGGTTTCTGAAGCGGCTCGAGATCACCTCGACATCGAATGAGGTATCGGCGAGTTTGCAGTTCCATGAGAATGCGGACATGGACGTGGCGTATCTCGATGTGCGGGACGCGTGCGACCGGGCGCGGGCCGTGTTTCCGTCGAATGTGGGGACGCTGAACATCTACCATAATCGGAGCAGCAGTTGGCCGATCATCTGGATGGGCGTCGCGCGGCCCGGGAACATCGACGAACTGAACCGGCTGATACAGGACCGGATCAAACCGGCGCTCGAACGGATCGACGGCGTCGGCATGGCGGAGGTGCTCGGGCTGAACCGCAAGATCGTTCAGATCGACATGGATCTCGGGCAGATCCGCTCACACGGTGTCGCCATCCGCGACATCTACTCGGATCTCGCGCAGGCCGGCCGCAATCTGTCGCTCGGGACCGTGCGCGTCAACGGGCAGAAGTGGATGGTCAGAGGGCTCGGCGGAGTGGAGGACATCGACGATTACAGTGCGTTGCCGCTCCGGGGCGGGATGCTGACGCTCGATGATGTGGCGCAGGTCGGGTATCGGGCGCCGGAGATGACCGAGAAGTTCCGGATAGACGGGCATGAGGGTTGGTCACTCGCCATCCGCAAGAGCGCGCAGGCCAACACCGTGGAGGTGGGGGATCGCGTGAGGCGGGTGATCGAGGATTTGAGGCACGATCCGGAGCTTGCCGGCGTGACGATGACAGATTTCTTTAATCAGGCCGACTGGATCCGACAGTCGTTGCGCGATCTGAGAAACTCGGGGATCTGGGGCGCGTGTTTCGCCGCGGGGGTGCTGATGTTTTTCATGCGGCGTCTCGGGATCACGGTCGTCATTCTGACCGTCGTGCCGATTTCGATTCTGGCGAGTGTGATTGCGTTGTATTTTCTAGGATTTACGCTGAATATCGGGTCGATGCTCGGGATGATGCTCGCGGTCGGGATGCTTGTGGACAATTCGATTGTGGTGGCTGAGAACATTCACCGGCTGCAGGCGCAGGGGATGGCGCGCGCCGAGGCGGGGGTAGCGGGAGCGGCGTCTGTTGGCGCGGCGATCACGGCATCGACCTTCACGACGATCGTGGTGTTTTTACCGCTGGTGTTTGCCAAAGGTGAGATGGGCAACTGGATGAAGCAGGTGGGCATTCCGATCGCTGTTTCACTTTTCACGTCGCTGATGGCGGCACTGACCCTGATCCCGCTCGCGACTCAGCGGATCGTGAAGGCGGCGGCGCCCGGTGAGACGGGATTGATCGGAAGGGTCACCGAGCGTTATGTCCGATCGCTCAGTTGGATTCTCAGTAATCGTCTTTCGGCATTCATTGTGGTGCTGCTTGTGGCATCGACGGTCCTGTTTGCGTATGCGCGCACGGACAAGAACTTCAATTCGGGGGGTGGTGAGCGGCAGTTGTTCATTCGGGTGCAGTACCCGGACAGTTACAGTCTGGAGGATGCGTCGGAGGCGTCGGATGAATGGGAGACGATCCTGCTGGCGCATCGGGATGAGTTGGAGATCAAGACTCTGACGGCGGGGTTTGACAAGAAGTCGGGGCACATCCGGTTGTTTCTGAAGACCGAGGGTGGCGGGTTGAAGACCGACAACGAGATCAAGGAGCGGATCCGGGAGATGTTGCCGGAGAGGGCCGGGGTCAAGTGGTGGTTCGGCTGGCAGGGAGGGGATCAGGCGAATGCGCGGCAGGTTGAGATCACGCTGGCGGGGAATTCGAGTGAGCGGTTGCTGGAGATTGCGGAGTCATTGAGACCGGTGTTGATGGCGGCGCCCGGAGTGACGCATGTGGTGACGCATGAATCGGATCCATTGGATGAGGCGCATGTGACCATTCGTCGGGATCGGGCTCTGGCGAACGGGATTTCGACGGAAGAGGCATCGAGGGCCGTATCGATCGGGGTGATGGGAGCGCCGTTACCGAGGCTTCAGCGGGTGGACGGTGAGGTTGACGTGCGGTTGCAGTTGCAGCCGCGGGATCGTGAGAGTCTGCATCAGTTGAAGAATCTCATACTGTATAACAGGGAGGGGCAGGCGGTTCCCCTCAACAGCATAGCGGATTTCGAGATGGTGCGCGGGTCGAGCACCGTGGTGAGGGTGGATGGAAAGATCCAGCATACGATACAGATCGAGACGGAGCGGGAGGGGATGGAGGATGTGCGGGAGGCGTTGACGCGGGCGATGGATTCCGTGCATTTGCCCATCGGGTATTCCTGGAGTCTGGGTCGATCGTTTGAGGCATTTGACACGGGGATGGCGGAGTTCGGGCTGGTGTTTCTGCTGGCGATTGTGCTGGTGATTCTGCTGCTGGGGGCGCTTTTCGAGTCGCTGTTGCATCCCATCACGATCATCATCAGCTTGCCGTTTGCGTTGGTGGGCGTGTATTGGACGTTATATCTGACGCACACGCCGCAGGATGTGATGGGGAACATCGGGTTGGTGTTGCTAATCGGGATAGTGGTGAACAATGCGATCGTGCTGGTGGATCATGTGAATCAGTTGCGGGCGGGGGGGATGGGGCGGATTGAGGCGTTACTGACGGCGGGGAGGAACCGGTTCCGGCCGATTGTGATGACCGCTTCGACGACGTTGCTCGGGTTGGCGCCGATGGCGAATGCGGCGGGGAGTGCATCGGGGAAGATGTATGCGTCGCTGGCGATCACCGTCATGGGTGGATTGTTTTCCTCGACGATTCTGACGCTGCTGGTTTTGCCGCTCATTTACCTGCTGATGGATGATATTCAGGTTGCGATCCGGAGAATAGCAGAGGGGTAGCATTCGCTAAATCAAATTAAGGGGACACCTTACTTAATTCAGTGAAACCCGGCGGATACCACCCTGATTTATGCGTAAAATTAAAGCTCTGAAAACAGAAAGCTGAAAACATCAAACGGTCATTCCTGTTCAGTTTCCGGAGCTTAATTATCAGTATACTAAAATAAAGGGACACCTTACTTATTTCGGGCTGGCCGAGGATCTCTGATGATGCGAACAAACTCAATCGTCTAAAACCCGATCGTGTCATCGTGGAAGCCATACTGGTTGAAATCTGCAGTTCGTTCTCAGGATTCCGTGTGTCTCGGAAACACTCAGTATTTCGATCGGCACCATCATCGGAACGGGGCCATCTGGTACAAAACAGAGGATCTCACTCCTGCCCTTTTCAATTTTCACTCGAAACATCTTCATCCAGTTTCGGTCCTGCATGTTTGAAGACATCAGCGATCATTCGTCTGTACAGCAGGCAACCAGGCGGATTCTGAAGTTTAGTAAGGTGTCCCTTTATATCACTATATGCAAAATTGACACGCCCAAATTGAATAGGATTTCTCGGCTGCCGGTTGAGAGTTGAAGTATTCGCATGCCTGCTTTTATTACTGAATCTGGATATCTGGAGGTGAACGTCATTGAATTAAGTAAGGTGTCCCCTTATATCGGTATGATGGGATATAAAGACACTCCGTTCTGATCGAAGAAATTCCAAATCCTCGCCACATTCTATTTGAATCAATCTCAAAATCCGTTAAAATGGCCCCCGCGCTCTTCCCAAACTTTCTCTCGATGGGGGTTCACATGGATCTGTTAAAAGAAGTCAATCAACAGTTCGGAAAAATTCTCTCGGAAACCAATCCCTCGGCACAGATGGACACTCTGGCCGCACAAATGGCCGACAAACAGATGTTTATGTCCGGCCACCTCTTCCCTACGTTTCTCAAACCATACTTCGTCGACAATATCCACCGCCCGCTCTTCGCCCGCGTCACCCGCCTCCTCATCTCATCGCTCAACAAAATCGGCGATCTGTACTTCAAAGATCATCTTTTTGCCGACCAGATTCGCCTCAAAGGCCGCGTCGCGGATCTCGCCGCCATCGACCCCGGTTACCCCGGCCACCAGATCATCAATCGTCTCGATATCTTCTTCATCCCCGAAACCGGCCAACTCAAACTGCTCGAATACAACTGCGGTGATCCGAGCGGCATGGGGTGGCACGACCAGATGCTCGAAATGTTCCTGGGCCTCCCCGCCATCAAGATTCTCGGCGAACGCTATAAACTCGATGTCGACTGGCTCGTCAAATCCCATTTCCGCATCTTCTTCAAAAAGTATCATGAATGGTGCGCCCGCAAAGGCATCCAGCCGGAAGCCAAACCCAATATCTCCTTCGTCTGCAAACGCGACTCCTCCGTGCTCGGCGATTTCCTTGCCTTCGTCGAATACTACCGCGCCATGGGTTTCCATACCGTCTTTGGCGATCCGCGCGACTTCGAATACGACGGCAAACACCTCACACTCAACGGCGAAACCATCCACTTGATCTACCGCGACGCGATCGACGACGTTATTCTCGACCCCTACTGGGACTACAGCCAAAATCTCGTGCAGGCCCTCCGCGACAAAGCGGTCTGTTTCATCAACCCGGTCAGCGCAGCATCCGGTGACTGGAAATCGATTCTCGAAATTCTCAGCGATGCGCAGTACGAAAAGTACTTCACCCCGGAAGAACGCGAGTGCCACCGTCTGCATATTCCCTGGACGCGAACGCTCCATGAATGCAAAACCGACCATTACGGCAACCGCGTCGACCTGGTCGAATTCGTCCGAAAAAACAAAGACCTCTTCGTTCTCAAGCCGAACGACGGCTACGGCGGTTTCGGCGTGATGGTCGGACGAACCGCGCCGCAGAAGGACTGGGACGCGCTGATCGAAAAATCGTTCAAGGACCAGATCGTCTATACCGTTCAGGAATACGCCGACATTCCGCAGGAGGAGTTCCCGGTGGTTGAAAACGGTGAATTCAAAGGCTTCGCCACCAAGAACGTCAATCTGAATCTCTGGTCGCATGACGGCGAGTTCGCCGGCAGTTTCGTCCGGGCGGCGGCCGGTAACGTCATCAACGTGCATCAGGGCGGCGGCATGGTCCCCTGCATGTTCGTCTCGAGGAAGTAACCCATGAACGCCGTCCGATCGCTCACCATCGCCATCCTGCTCACCCTGCCGGTCTCGTTCCCCGTTCTCGGATTCGTCGACCCGCACGGCGGCACGGGAGGCGGTCCGATCGACGGCTCCGTGTCGGTCACGGTTATCCGGGCGTCTGACTTTCAGCCCATTTCCGGCGCATTCGTCATGATCGGCGATGCGCCGGATTCACCGGTCGCATCCAACTACGGCCTCACCAATTCCTCGGGCCTCTATACCCTCACCGACCCCGATCTCGAAGGCCCCCTCATGGTCACGGCCGGGGCCGCAGGCCACCAGTATCTCACCCTGGTCGACGTCGATGCCGCCGAAATCGTTCTCCCGCTGGACCTGATCGAAGAATCTCCCCAGACCCACCAGATCGGCGATTTCGTCAGCGGCGTCGATGTGGACAACGGAACGGCGTACACCGGCGACGGCTTCGTCGATCTGGCGTTCGTCATCCCGGCCTTTTCGATCGATTCGATCGCGGGCATGAGCATGAACCAGTTCGTAGGCCCCCTCGAAACGATCGAAATCATGGGTGAGTCGGTGCAGATTCCCTCGAACATGTTCATTCCTCAGCAGTGGGAGCTCTTCATCGAAATCACCAAGGATCACTATTATCTGTATCTCCCGGCCGACGATTACACACTCACGGCACTTTCAGCCCGCCTCCCCCGGGATCAGATGATCGAAATCATGCAGGGCGGCGGCGACGTCATGGATCTGCTCCCCCTGATCGCCTGGCGCGAAACCGATGTGCTCGATGTCACCGTCACCGGCCCCTCGAACTCGGCGGATCTGACAGTCGACCCCGACCTCGCGGAAACCATCACCATGAATCTCACCAATATCCCGGACGGTTTCAACGCCATCGGCATTTCGGCCGGCGACCTCGACGGATTGAACGGCTCCGGCCGACTCGTCCCGTTCGGCTTCGACGCCATCGAATGTTCCCCGGGTTCCGGTCCATGCAGCGGCACGATGCTGTTGCCGACGACGGCCGCCTCGGGCGAATTCACCAGTGTCAACTACATCGCCGCTGTCGCCCTCCAAACGGATGCCTCCAGTGATACGCTCGCAATTCTGGATCGTCAGACACACCCCAGAACCTTCACGACGAATCTCGGAAGCTTCTTCAACACCTTGAATCTGACCTATTCGATCGACGGATTCGCATTCACCGACGCAACGAATCCATCGACCGGAAGCCCCGCGGTGCATCTCGGCATGTCCCGCCTGAGCGACACGGACACCGATGCGGTCTACTGGATGTTCATCGTCCCGGGTGACACACTCGCCTTCTCCCCTCCCCTTCTTCCCGTATCCGCTCCCCCCGCACCGGTCTCCGGTCAACCGATGACCTGGGACCAGACCTCGATCGGATTGGGTTTCGACCTCGGCACCTTCGATTTCAACGCTTTCGGCCTATCAGATGTGACCGCCCACACCAGCCACGTCGCGATGGATTCGATGGACATTTCGTTCATCATCCCGGGCATCCC
>CAYYMM010000108.1:0-15495 GCA_964472395.1 uncultured bacterium
ATTGACTGGCAGATGCCGGGAATGGCATGGGCCATGGACGATCTGGAGTATCTGGATCCCGGATACCAGCGGAAGATATATCTGAACACGACGCGGGATCTGGCCTCCCGGTACATCTTTCCGCCGCTGGGTGGCATGGGTCATCCGGACGGTCATCGAATCGCCGCGCACCTGGAATCCCTGTTTGATCAGCACGGCCCGCCGCTGTTTCTGAAACGGGACAACGGGAGCAATCTGAATCATCACGCGGTCAACCGGGTGCTGGCCGACTGGCTGGTCATTCCGGTGAACAGTCCGCCGTATTATCCCCCGTACAACGGCGGCATCGAGCGGACGCAGAGAGATCTGAAAACGGAAATGAAACGCTCGGTCTGTAGCGCATTCGGCGAACTGTCGCTGCTGGCACGGATTGCCGCAGATGCGCTGAACCATCGTCCCAGGCCGTGCCTGGATGGAACAGTATCCTGCCGGGTGTTTGAAGACGGCAGGCATGGAATGGAACCATTCCACCGGCGGAAACGAAAGGAGGTTTTCGAGACGATCCATCATGATACCATGATCCTTGTTAATGACGACTCGTTGGATCTCCGGTTTGACTCAGCAAGGCGAATCGCGGTACAACTATGGCTGTGGGAGAACGGTCATGTGTCCATCAAAAACCTCAACAAGTGTTACCCCTTTTTCTCATCCATTTTGTCTCAGAATTAGTTGGGCGGTACACATTGAAAATCAAATCTAAAATCAGTTTGAACCGTCTTTTTGTTGTCTTTATTGTTTCAACGATTTTTTCTCTGTCTCTTGCATCCGCGGCCATCGATGTGGAAATGATTTTGAACGACGGCGGGTTTGTCTCATTTGATCATTTCAAGGCGGAACTGTATCTGAACAATCATGATGCTGTTGTGCCGGATGCCTGGATTTTCGGTATCCTTGAAATATACGGTGAATTCTATTATTGGCCGGATTTCGGCACGGAAGTTAATTTCCGAACGTTGTTAATCTTCGAGGGTGAAGCGCATCTGACATTCCTGGAATTTGATTTTCCGGAGATCGATGATGTGATCCCATTCGGGCCGATGAACTTCTGGGGGGCCTGGTATGTGGATTTGGATCATTACGGGTATGATGTCAAGGAATTCTGGCTGGATGATGACCATAAATGGACGCCGACGCCGACTGTGACGCCGGTTCCGCCGACTTTCACGTTGACGCCCACGCCGACCCGCACGCCCATATTTACGCCAACGCCGACAATGACGCACACTGCCCCGCCGACGTCAACACCGGGGGAATACGAACCGGGTGACCTGTATTCCGTGGACAATATCGCAGGTAACATGCGGTATGTGCCTGCGACGGGTCCCGGAGGTTTTCTGCAGGGATCGCCGTCAGATGAGCCGTGCAGGGATTCAGATGAGGGGCCGCAATTCACGCATGTATTGACGCGGACTATCGCGGTGATGGAGACGGAGATCACGCGTCAGATGTGGGCTGATCTGAAGGCGGTTCAGCCGACGTTGCCCGCTGATCCGAGTCATACGCCATCCAGCCCAACTATGGCGCATCCGGTGCAACTGAACACGTGGTATGAGTCAGTGCTGTTTGCGAACCTGTTGTCGGTGCAGAACGGATACACGCGATGCTATTACACGGATTCCGGATTCACGACGCCGATCGATTCGTCGAACTACACAGTGGGGCCATTTTACTGTGATTTTGATTCGGACGGATATCGGCTGGCGAGTGAAGGAGAGTGGGAGTATTTCACGCGAGCGGGAACAACCGATCCATTTTCGTGCGAAGAGACGAATTACACGACAGGGAATTGCGGAACATGCACGGCGGGAACGCACCCGACATTGGAGCAATATTGCGTGTATTGCGCAAATGATCCGGGAATGTGTGCGGTAGCAGGAAGCAAATTATCGAATCCGTGGAACCTGAAGGATGTGCATGGAAATGTGATGGAGTGGTGCTGGGACAGGTGGGCGTCCACGTATCCTGGGAGTGATGAGACGGATTATACCGGCCCAGACACTGGCTCCGACCGGGTGATTCGCGACGGAAGTTGGGACATCGGCGCGCTGCTCTGCCGGTCGGCGGGTCGGGGCTACCTCACCCCCGGCTTCCGCTTCTTCCCCCTTGGTTTTCGTCTCGCGAGGTCAGTCCTTGAGTGAATTTGATCATTTGGGAATTTTCAATGCCTTAACAATTCTGGTAATCCATGATTGCGAAGGCCGGCGATGCGTAGCCGACAGCCTGAAGCCATCAGGGATGGACAGAATTGTCAACTCTGAACTAAGCGTGCAAACTGAAATTTAATCTGCTGCCCGCAAAGCGACCAGTAGATTTCGCGATGTTTTTTTGGGGGCCTATTCATGCGTGTTAAAATTCTGACTTTGAAATATTCCGACCGTCTGGATGGATTTGACACGAGTGAAATCGATGATTTCGTGAAAGATAAAGATCTTCTTGAAATCCGGGATCACGTTTTCCTGTCCGGCGGCAGTCCGCGATGCCCAATTCAGAATCGAGCAATTTCCGTAAACTGCCACCGATCCACTTCCTTTTCCCCGAGATGAAAGATAACTCTTTTTCGTTATTCAATCAATGATTCGAAATTGCTCTTTCCGTATTTTGATCGATTTGTTTCCTCCAGCGCGCGGAGTAAAAACCTGTAAAATCTCGAGGGGACTGGTTCTTGGCGTAACGTGCGATTCCAAATTCACTGATACGAATCCCCACGTAGTCAACTGTGGACAACGGGGGAGATTGAACTTGCGATTCTCCCGGTGGTAGTCAATTACATACTGATTACCACGTGTGCTGAATGACATCCCTCCCCTCCATTACATCAACGATGTCCTCGATAGAATGATATGTGACTGGGTTGTCGATAACATTGATGCTCTGATTCCCGATTGCGGCAAGAACTCTCGGGCCATGTAACTATGGCTCATTGAGACATCCACACTGATTGATCCGCTCGATACTGTTTTCAAAGAAAGAACATGAATTCAAAACCAATCACAGTTCACACCGTGTCAGTGTCCAATCCTGATGGGGTTCGTCTTACGGTTGCAGAGATGACATTTAGATGTTTTTCACAAGATATCTAGAAAACCTACGAAGAGCGAGTCCCCTAAAATATCCAGTTAGTGAATGGCAATAAATTCCTTTGCATGTCAACAGAAGCTATGGTTTATTATTCAAGATAAGCAGAAAACTGCTAAATATTTCGTTAGGCTTCAAAAAAATCATAGGAGACGAAATCAGTAGAATCATGGACAAGAAAAAAGCCATCACCGAAAGCATGATCACATTTGCATTTTTCTTACTGATCGGGATTTTGCTGTGGAGAACACAGGGCCACATCTTCTTTCTGTTCAACTTTGGCTACATTGGTCTGGCTGCAGGTATTGGGGAGTTAACGTTTGGGATTCTGCCACGCGAAAAGAAGGTTGTGGGCCGAAAACTAAGTCAATTGCTGATTGGTTTGTACATGCTCGGGGTGTTAGGATTTCTTGGGCGTGAAAACATGCAGATCGAAGGGTTTTTCTTCTATTTTCTGGCCGGCATTTTCTCTGGTCCGGTGTTGCACTACTTAATCGCCAAAATCGGAGGTACTGTTTTATTTGGGCGCGGCTGGTGTAGCTGGGCTTGTTGGACCACCATGGTGTTGGATTATCTGCCGTGGATGAAGCCAAGAAACGGCAGATTGCAGAAGTGGGGTGCGCTGCGTTATATGCATTTCTTGGTGGTATTGGTGGTGATCTTGGTGCTCTGGTATGGATATGAAGTAAGAGATTTCAACAATCAGTCTACAATGGCGCTCAAGTGGTTAATTGCGGGCAACTTGCTGTACTTTTCTGTGGGAGCTCTATTAGCGGTTGTGCTGAAAGACAATCGGGCCTTTTGCAAGTATGTATGTCCCATCCCCGTCTTGATGAAGATCGGAGCGCATTTTTCGATCTGGAAGATTGCTATCGAAAAGGATAGTTGTCTGGAATGTGGATTATGTGAAGCAAACTGTCCCATGAATATCAAGCTGTTGAGCTATATGGCAAAAGGACAACGTGTACTCTCGACTGAATGTATTGCCTGTCAACAATGCGTCAACATCTGCCCGGAAGAAGCCATCCACTATACCAAGAAGTTTGACATGGGCTTCAAAGAATACTTGAGATTTGACGAGAGCTGAGTTCGAAGCCTAACCCTGGCTGTAGCTGACCGGAGCTGTGCACCGCTGATGAGCGGCGCGATTTTTCGTAGTTTGGCTTGGGGCAAGGGATCGTCACAACCAAACCCGCCCCGGCAGCTAAGCCCAACGTTCGGCAAGAAAGGGCGTGCTGCACCATGATCAAACAGCTTCAAGAGTGGCGAGGTGAATATCGCACATTTCGAGACGCTGATGTCGAAGTGTAGTTGTCGTCAGCCAGCCGACCTTTCGGCCTCTCCATCGACTTTGCGCATCCACATGCCGAGGTGGATCAAAGATGATTACCGCTGCATCCTATTCTCGAAACAAAATGATTTGCTTGCGCAACTTGATTCGTCATGGCATTGCCGACTGGATGCGCACCACTACCGAATCTTTGAGAAGCACTCTTTCGATGATCAGTCGTCGACTAGGGCGTATACTGCAAACAGGTGAGGAACGCAGGCACGGACGAAGACAAGCCTTGGAGTCTCACTCGCGAGAAGTATCCACTTTCCAGATAAACTGCAGAACACGTAAATCCAGCCCATCGCCGAGATGCCCGACTCAGAATTATCTGTGGCGTTCAGAGGCGATAAACATTAACTCATCAAGAAGAGCAGGGGAGAGCACCAAACAGCAGAACCCTGTTCCCAATCGAGTACAAAATGTTACCAAGGTAGTCCCAAGGATTTTAATGGCTAGTTTGAAAGTGACCTAAGTCATTGATTTCATCGAGCGGTCCCAACGGGAGTCGAACCCGTGTTAGCGGATTGAGAGCCCGCCGTCCTAGGCCTCTAGACGATGGGACCGGGCAAAAAAAAAGCTGAGGAGGAAGGACTCGAACCTTCAGTTGCCTGATCCAGAGTCAGGAGCCTTACCAATTTGGCCACTCCTCAACGCAAGCATCTCATCTAGCAAATCCAATTCCCGAAATCAACACAATTTCAACGCCCCACCGCGCGACATCCCCTCCCGAACAACCCAATCGCCCCTTATCAGCCAATCTCCGAGAAAAAATCAATGCCGATTCATCCGATACATCGCGAAGTTTCGCGCAGATGTTTTCTGCGGGTCGAATCACCCGGTCAATCCTTCTTTTTCATAATCGACACTACCTGGAAATGTGGTACGACCCGTCGCTCGATCGACTCAACGCAACATTGCGCGTCAACAGCCGCAGCGTGTTGATCAACGCGTCATACACAAACAGAGGAATCGGATCAGGATAGATCCCTATCTCGACGGTCTCGCCGCAATGAGGACACTTGGCCGCTTCCCACGAAATCCTCTTGTCCGGAACCTCATACCCCAACCGCATCCGCGTCGTCGAATCCTCGGCGAAAAAATGCATGATCTTCAAATCATGACAGACGGTATTTAGCTGACTCAGCTCATCCCGCCCGATCTGGCCGTCTTTTACCACACAGTCAAACGCAGCCCGAATGGCGGTCTGAATGGCGGCGAGATCCTTCTGAATCCGTTCGAGCGGCCAGGTCGCGATTCCGAGTTTGAAGGCTTTGACTTTCCGATCGAAGGTCACGCGTTCCTTGGGTTCGGTCTTTTTCAACATGTCGATCAGGGCCTTGGAATCCTCAACATGAAGATTCAGAAAAGCCATGACAGTCTCCAGAAATTGCTTGTAAGTCTCGATCGAACCCATAATTCCCTCCAATGACCGACGGAACCAACCCTCTCAGCTCAAAGGCCCATTTATTATATTGATCCGTCAAAAGCAAACTCTTTTTTTCCTTCGATCCATAATCGTGGATGATTGGTGATAATCCGATCCACCCATTCGAACCGCGGATGATTCATCGCCGCCGGATCATCCATCGGCCAGGCCGCCAGTTGCCGTCGTCCCCCGATCCATCGCTCAGCCTCCGGCAACACGATCGCCTCCCATGCCGCATCGATCCCCGCAGGCCGGATCAACTGCTCAAACCGGGGCACGCGGAAAAGCTGATTCTTCGCGCGATTCGTCACGATCAATGCTCTTGGAAACTCACCGGCCAAAACCCTCATCATGATCAATGCGGCATGGAAAAACGAACTGATCCAGATGAACGACGGATCGATCCGGCCCTCCCGCACCAACCTGCGAAGCAGCCGCGAAACCGCACCACCAAGCTCAGCAGCATCTCGAATCGTCCCGCATTTCAATTCAATGTGGATCTCACCGCGCCCAGCATATCTCTCCAGTACATCTCGCAGCGCCGGAGGAGATTGATGGTCGTGTCGCGAGTCGAATCGATTGAGCAGTCGGACGGAGCGGATCTCCTCCCAGGAAAGATCCGATACGGGTGCATCGATCGAGGCTGTGCGTGTCAGATTTGCATCATGAATGACGACCGGGATTCTGTCGCGGGATAACCGAACATCGAGCTCGATGCCGTCTGCGCCTTGTTTAAACGCCAGATCGAACGCCGCCATAGTGTTCTCAGGAGCCTCCCCGGACGCCCCGCGATGTGCGATAATCAATCGGCGTTTACTTTGAATCTGCTTTGCACTATACATCGTACTGGCTCCTTTGAGGCGTCAAGACAATCATCATGCACACCCCCAGGCACAACTTCAAGATGTTCCATCCCATCGGAATTGTTTTCAGTTGTTTGTTACTCGTACTCAATATCACAGGCTCTCTCGACGCCCTCCAAACCCCGATCACTCAATTCACTCTCGACGCTCGACATGTCGTGACCGAAATCGAACCGGGGAGTCCGGAATCGATTGCCGGAATGAGCAAAGGCGACGAGATTCTTGAGGTGAACGGATCTCCGCTCGCTTCGTTCTCCCCATTTGATGGCTCAAAAATGCGGATCGGAAGCAGCACCCACTATCGAATTCGCCGAGCCGACGGCGCGGTAACGGACATCCACGTCACATGGAATGACCTTACGAAGGCGCGAAAAATCCGAATCGTCATCAATGCCATCTTCACTTTCGTTGTCCTTGGAATCGGGCTGTCCGTCATGCTCATGACACCCCCTACTACCAATGCGCTTTTGTTCTTTTTTCTTTCCATGTTTTACGTCTTCTTCAAGATGAATCATCCGCACTTCGATAATGAAATCCTTGCGCGCCTGTATCAGGCCATCTACCTGTTTGCCTTTTTCCTGATTCCTTCGTTTTTCATCCATTTCTGCAGCCGTTTCCCGAAACTCAGTCGCCTGATCCACGGCAAGGAAAGCCGAACCCGCTGGATCTACGTCCCGCCAGTCATTCTCGCCATCCCCGCCGCAATATCAAACTGGATTCATGCCTCCGACATCGATGCACAGTCCGTAGTCACACAAATTATTGTGCTCCAGGGTTTTCTGATCTGGCTGGTGTATCTCGTATTGGGAAGCATGATGCTGATCCACGGATTTTTCCGAATTCGCTCACGCCAGCTCTCGCGGCGCTGTGTTCTCGTTTTTTACACGCTCATCCTGGCGGTTTCCCCATACCTGTTCACCGGTGTTCTCGATGTCCTTTTTCATAAAACCATCAGCGCAGATCTCGCCGGAATGCTACTGTTTCTTCCATTCCCGATCGCCCTGGGCTGGGCCGTTCTCTACGGCGACGATCACGACGATGGAATCCCGTGGTTGGTCGACCAGTTTCTGAAGCCTTCCAGTTGACCGTGAACGACGCTGTTGTTAGCATCGCTTTTCTTCTGGAGGATCCGGCGTGACAGAATCCCGACGTACTATCTGTCTCAATTGTGCCTGGCGACATGACTGCAAACGGCGATTCTCGGAACATTCGTCTAACGCCATCCGGTTGTGCCCGGATTACACGCGGGACGTGACGCTCCCGATCGATTCATCTGAAGCGACAGAGGATGAGACTCCGCAGGCGAGAAAACGCATCATCGATCTGGATCGGGATTTCGACCCAACCAATCGAGTGAAACTCGAAAAGGAGAGTGAAGATTGAACACAAACCGAATCGTTCCAATCAGTCGGCACACCCACGATGAGTCACTCCGCGACTTGCTGAAAAAACTCAATATCGGGATGACACCCGCTGAGGCTCGCAAGATCGTATCGATCCTCGGCCGGGATCCCCATATCGTCGAGCTGTTCATTTTCGACATCGAGTGGAGCGAACATTGCAGCTATAAATCAAGCCGATCGACCCTTAAGAAGTATCTCCCGACTGATGCCCCGAACGTGATTCTCGGCCCCGGAGAAGATTCCGGAATCATCCGATTCACCGATGCGATGGATGGGGAAACCTACGCCATTGTCATTGCGCATGAGAGCCATAACCACCCCTCACAGGTATTACCCGTCGAGGGAGCGGCAACCGGCATCGGCGGTATTGTCCGGGATGTGGACTGTATGGGAGCTCATGTCTGCGCGGTGGCCGACGGGCTGCGGTTCGGTAACCCGGCCGGCGCTCAGCCCGCACGTACACGATGGATCATCCGAGGCGTGGTCGACGGCATCTGGCAATACGGCAATGCGATGGGCGTCCCCAATCTGGCGGGCGATGTCTACTTCGATGACTCCTTCGACGATAACTGCCTCGTCAACGTCGTCAGTCTCGGCATCGTCAAAACCTCCCGAATCATCCGTTCTCGAGTCCCGATCGAAGCCAGGAACGAACAGTACGATCTGATTCTGGCTGGAAAACCGACCGACTCGAGTGGGTTCGGAGGTGTGACATTCGCCTCGGATATTCTCGATGCATCCCAGGACGACAAACGCCGCGGAGCGGTTCAGGTGCACGACCCATTCATCAAAAACATCCTGATCATGCGCAAAGCCAATCGCGCTGTCATGGACCTGGCGTTCGAGCGCAATATCCCAATCGGAATGAAGGATCTCGGCGGAGGAGGCCTTGCCTGCGCCAGCTCCGAAATCTGTTCGGCATCAGGATTCGGTGCCGAGATCGATCTGGATTGTGTCCACACCTCCATGGACGACCTTCTCCCGGAAGTCATCGCGTGCGGTGAAACCCAGGAACGTTTCATTTTCGCGGTCCCGAGATCATTCACCCGGGAAGTACTTGATATCTATAACACGATCTGGGAACTGCCGACGGAAGCGAATGGCGCCGGTGCACGTCGCATCGGCCGCGTGCTCGAAGAGCCGATCTATCGCATTCGCCACAAAGGCGAGGTGGTATGCGAGGCGCCAATCGAGCAGATTACCTCTGGTATCCGATACGAACGCGCTGAATCCGAATATCGGCATGATGGGAAGGAACCCGACGGGCTCCCCTCTGAAACCCTCTCCGATGCACTCCTGAGCATCCTTGGATCACTCAACGGATGCTCCCGTCTACCGATCTACCGCCACTACGACACGGAAGTACAGGGTGCAGCGGTGTTGCGCCCGGGGGAATCGGATGCAGGTGTGATCGCCCCGCTCGAACTGACCGAGAATTGTCCGGCGGGTATCGCCCTGAGTGTTGATGGGAATCCAAATGTCGGCGCAATCGACCCGTATTGGGGAGGCGCGACGGCGGTCGCAGAGGCTATGCGTAATGTCGTGGCGACCGGAGCTATCCCTCGAGCGCTCACGGATTGTCTGAATTATGGGAATCCGGAGAACCCCTCGGCATTCCGACAGTTCGTCGATGGCGTGCGGGGAATAGCCGATGCCGCCCGTTATCTCTCACAACTCGACGCACCGGATGCACCGGTCGCGGTCGTGTCAGGAAACGTCAGCTTCTACAATGAATCCGCTCAGGGACTCGCCATCAAACCATCACCGATCGTCGCCTGCGTCGGAACCATGTCCGATTATTCACGAGCAATGACGATTCATTTTAAAACTCCCGGCAACCGGATCATTCTGGTCGGCGAACGGCGTGCGGAACTGGGTGGAAGCGCTTATTACCGGATCGTTAAGGGAGTGGACGGAACGATACCATTGACAGTGAAATGGCGCGATGAACGAGCGGCGATGGGAGGGGTTCATGAAATCATCACCCGGGGGTATACATGTGCATGCCACGACATTTCCGACGGAGGTTTCGCCACCGCACTCGCCGAAATGTGTCTCTCGCACCGCCGAACCCGATTGCTCGGCGCGCACGTGTCGTTTGAGCAACCGTCCATTCCCCCAGATCAGTTTCTCTTTACGGAAACCGGAGGATTTATTCTCGAAATCCCACAGGACCACATGAAAAAATGCGTCGGAATTCTGAATGCATCGGGAGTTCTCTGGTACGATTGCGGATGCGTGACCGAAACACCGGAACTACGAATCGAGATCGCGGGGACACCCCGTATCCACCTTCCTGTTCAGGTCCTGCGTTCGACTTGGTTGAAAGGCCTGGAGGAGTTAACATGAACCATAGTGATCCCATCACGATCGCCGTCATTCAATACCCCGGCACCAATTGCGAATATGAATCTGCTTCAGCTATCGAGGCCGCTGGCATGTCGGCGGAAATCTTCAGATGGAACCGACATCCCGAAGAACTCGCACAATTCGATGGATACGTGTTGGCAGGAGGGTTCAGTTATCAGGATCGGGTGAGAGCCGGGGCGATTGCAGCCAAGAAACAAATCGTCGGAACGCTGATCCAGGAAGCAGCGATCGGAAAACCCGTCCTCGGTATCTGCAACGGCGCCCAGATTCTCATCGAATCAGGTCTTGTTCCGGGTAACCGCCCGGGCCATGTTGAGATGTCACTGGCCTCGAATGCTGCATCCGGATGGCGGGGATACTTCTGTGACTGGGTGTATCTGCGCTGCGAAGAGAAAGGTGCTTCAGGCGCGTTCAATCTCGATTTCACGCCTGGCGAGATCATTCCGATGCCGGTAGCCCATGCCGAGGGACGTTTCGTCTCGATCGACGCGGCGTTGCTGGACCGGATTACCCATTCCGATCAAATCGCCTTTCGATACTGCGATCCCGATGGACGATATGATCCATCATTCCCTGTCAATCCTAATGGTTCGTTCCACAATGCTGCCGGCATCTACAACCCGGAGGGCAATGTACTTGCCTTCATGCCCCATCCCGAACGCGCCGCATGGATGCGTCAGATTCCCCTTGAACTGGATAAAACGCTTCGACCGGCATCTTTAAACCATTGTCGACTGCCAGGCCCTGGCCTGAAGTTTTTCACATCCATGAAACGCTATATATTAAACAGAAGGACGGGGCGATGACATCGAACATCTACATTATCACGGAAATGAAAACGCGAGACGCAATTGCGTCCTCCGCATTCCACTGTCTAGTTCACGATCTCCCTTACAAGAATCGGATTTTAAAACTGGAACGCCGCGAATGCTGGACAATTTCACTCGATCTGCCAGATGATGCGGCGCGCATGGAGCTTGGACTGCAACTTGCCGAGAAAACCAAACTTTTCGTCAATCCAAACAAGCACCATTATGCCGTTCGTACTGCCCTGACTGATTTCGATACACGGCTGGGATCGTCGGAACTGTCGATCGTTCATGTGATTGTGACCGAGCGCGAAGACTCGGCGGGAAGAAGCGCTTTGAACCAGTTGAGGAGTCTGTACATGATCGAGCGGCACATCGATTCGATCTCGTTCGGCTTCCTCTATACCCTGACAATAGCCCCTGCCGTGCCCGACCCGATTGGTCTGGCGACGGAAATCGCGCAATTGACGGATCGTGCGCACGGGCTACTGTGCAATCCGCATTCTCAAACGTTCAACGTGTTTTAACGGGTTAAAAACCGAGTAGATCAGCGCGGCCGTCGGCGAGAATCTTGATCAGATTTTCCCGGTAGTAATTGGTATTGCGTGCAATTTCGGGCGGCACACGCTTGACATACAACTGACGTCCCATTTCGACTTCGGCTCCGAGGGTCTTCATGATGTTACCGATGCGGATGCCTTCAGCGAGTTTATCCGGATTGTAGTTTCGTATGTCATTGATGATAACCCGGGCGATCCTGCGAGCTTTCTCGTGCGCCTTCTCCTCTTCAGGATCTATCTCGGACGCAGCAGGTGCTGATTCCGATACGGTCGCGGGCTGCTCGACACGGTGTGTGATGGGTGCAGCAGTCTGGGTCTTGAGAGCCGCAGCACGTTGATCGAGGATTGACTCGATGAGATCTTCACTGGGAATGTCCATTTTTTTAGGTTCAGGAGGAAGCGGATCCACAACCGGTGGAAGATCGACTTTCACCGACGGCCCCGCGACAGGTGCGTCATCCTCGATGTTGAAGATATCATCAGTTTCGATCGCGATTTCAGTAATCGTGCTGATCGGAGCTTCATTTTCGTCAAATGAAAATACAATTTCCTCCGGTCGCACTGCCTTGGGTTTTTCCGGTACTGGGCTTTTCTCAGACTCATACTCGAAGCCTGCCGAGCTTCCGTGCATCAACTCACCGAATTCTTTCGAACTGTCATTAGTATCCGAGTCCGTGTTTTTCAAACCCGACGATGCAAGATCATACTCAATACCGAACATGGCATTCGGATCGGAAACCGGTTCATCCTCTTTGGTCGGAGGCTCTTCCGGTACGGAGGCAGGCGGTGCTTTTTTGCTATCCCGAGAACGAGAAGTCGTGGATTGAGCAACCGGAGTTGTTTCCAAGGTAGCAGTACGAGCGTTGGATGGGCGAGTCACCTCGACTGTGTCCTCAACAGCACTCTTCAACTCAATTTTAATGTCTTTCGTTTCGGTTCGCGATGACGTTCCGAGATCGAGATTGTCTGTTTTTGATGATTGTTTTTTTGAAGATTTAAAAAAAACCAGGAATGCGACGATTAAAATCCCGCTCAGAACAAAAAGCATGATAAACGATCCCGACATCGCAGATTCCTCTCTTTGGGTCGCATGTCACCGAAAATCCGTGACAGCCCGCACAGTATCTTATTTCTTTAGAATATTATCGCCGAGATGTCAAGGGATTCGGGCTATTCTCCCTCTTTGAGGCATCTCCTTCCTTCCCTGATGTACTTCCCTGTTTCGATGACAAATCGTATAATGTCGCCATGCAGATACGAAAAGTCGGCATCATCGGGATCGGACGAGTCGGAACGGCAATCGGACATCAGGTCCGGGAATCCGGATTGATGCTCTCATGTATCATCGACCGGGATCCCGATGTCGTATCGCAGTTTCTGTCGACTGTGGGTTTGACGGAAGCAATCGCATCCGACCCAGGAAGTCTAATAGGAACGGATCTCATTCTGATCTGTGTCCAGGATCGGCATATTCACGACGTCTGCACGGATCTCGGAGCTCGATGCATCCTGAGCGCTCGTCAAATCGTTCTCCACACGAGTGGGGCGACCGGTAAAAGCTGCTTCGCTCCGCTCATCGGGCAAACAGAGCGTGTCGGCATCATGCATCCTTACTATTCGTTTACTCAGTCAAAGGCTTCGGATGCCGTTCGTGATATCTGGTACGGTCTGGATGTTCCTCAGGAAATCGCTCCTGTTGTCCATTCTTTCGTGACGTCGATCGGTGGTAAGCCATTTGACATCTCACATATCGATCACGCGCTGTATCATGCATCTGCTGTTTTTGCTTCGAATTATCTGACGGTGCTTCATGCCATAGCCCAGCACCTGCTGGCTAACTCTGGAGTGGACCCGGTTTCGGTACGTTCGATCATCGAACCGCTGGTGCGGATCACGGTCGAGAACATGCTTGCGCTCCCGTTCAAAGAAGCCCTGACAGGACCACTCATCCGCGGTGATCTGAACACGGTGGAATCTCATCTCGAGGCATTATCCGCATGGCCCCAGATCCGTGACACTTACAAGGCACTCGCAGAAGCCGCGCTTCGAATGCTCGATACCGACTCGTCCATGAAAAGCGGGGGATAAGGTACTGGACACAGACCGATCGATACGGGTATATGTGGAATGCCCGACCACGATCCAATCTGAAGAAAGGGGAGAACGATGAGTAAACGAGCGCTGGTAACGATAGTAAAGACCACTCCGGAACGAGTGATCGATAATACGAAAACGATCATGAGACAAGCGGGTATCCTCGATGAACTCCCCATCGACAAACCCGTTATTCTCAAGGACAACATCTCCTGGCATTTCCCGTTCCTCTCGGCTAATACAACCCCCTGGCAACTCGATGCCACGATCAGTTTTCTGAAAGAGGCTGGATATGACCGGATCTCGGCTGTTCAAAATGAAACTGTTGTGACGGATGCGTTCAAGGGTGAGCGACTCAATAAATACGTCCCAATTTTCAAGAAGCACGGCATTCCGATCCTGTATAATTTTCGCCCACAGGATATGAACTGGATCGAGTATCAGCCGAAGGGTGAGACGCTGGTTTTACACAAAATCTTCCCGAACGGAATACGGATACCGGATTATTTTCCCGGGAAGTCGATTATTCATCTTCCGACGGTTAAATGTCATATCTATACAAACATGACCGGAGCGATGAAGAATGCCTTCGGTGGTTTGCTCAATACCCGACGCCACTACACCCATAGTGTCATTCACGAAACGCTGGTCGATCTTCTCATGATTCAGAAAGAGATCCACAGCGGCATATTCACGGTGATGGACGGTACGCTGTGTGGGAATGGTCCGGGACCGCGAACGATGATTCCGGTGGAAAAGGATTACATGCTGGCGTCGTCCGATTCCGTCGCGATCGATGCCATCAGCGCCAAATTGATGGGATTCGATCCGATGAAGGACATTAAATGCATTCGGTTGGCGCATGAAAAAGGCCTCGGGGTTGGAGATCCATCCGAGATCGAAGTGGTCGGAGAAGATATATCGAGGGTCAATTTCGGGTTCAAGGTTGGAGACAACATGGCGAGTCGGGTGGGGGATCTGATGTGGTTCGGACCGCTGCGCTCATTTCAAAAACTGTTTTTTCACACACCTTTGGTGTATTTGTTTGTTTTCGGTTCGTTCTTTTTCCATGATTACATCTGGTGGCCACTGAAGGGTAGGAAGATCATGGATGAGATCTACCGTACAAACAAATGGGGCCGGCTGTTTTCACAGTACCCGGAATAGTTTCCGGATC
The DNA here is from genome assembly GCA_964472395.1 of uncultured bacterium. GTDB lineage: Bacteria > CSSED10-310 > CSSED10-310 > CSSED10-310 > CALFER01 > CALFER01. The sequence continues at coordinate 15,150 of CAYYMM010000108.1, forward strand.
CGGCCCCATTAGACATTTAGTTCAACTGCAACGGATTTGCGTTCTTGTTGTCCTCGTCTTTATCCTTTTTCTGCTCATCGACAGTCGTCGGTTTTTCCTTCCCGTTCTTCTTTACTGACTGCGGTTTTCCCTTAACACTTTTCTCATCTTTCGGTTGAGGAGCAGGCTGTCCCTGAGGTTGGACATTGGGTTTGACACTCGGCCGCTTCTGGGGCTCGACGGGATTGGGTCGCACCTGGTCCGGTTCATTGCGATTCTCGATCGATTGTGGTCGGGATGATTCGGGACGAATGTTCTGACGGTCGCGATCGGAGGGTCGATTCAGGTTCTGCTGCGGATTCTGGAT
>CAYYMM010000109.1:0-15010 GCA_964472395.1 uncultured bacterium
TATGAATGACCAGCGGATTCCGACGCCGTCCGGGCGGGAGCTGACCGACATCATGATGCGGTTGGGCAAGAAGAATCCCGGGGATGAGCTGAACTGCGGGGCATGCGGGTATGAATCCTGTCGTGAGCATGCGATCGCCGTGGTGCAGGGACTGGCCGAAAACGAAATGTGCCTGCCATACACGATCGATCGGCTGAAGACGATCGTCAAGGAACTCGAAGTATCCTACGAAAAACTGAATAACGCCCAGCAGGCCCTCGTACACTCGGAAAAACTGGCCAATATGGGACAACTCGCAGCCGGTGTCGCGCATGAGATCAACAATCCGCTCGGCGTCGTCCTGATGTATTCGCACATTCTTCAGGAGGAAGCCGAGAAGAACCCGGCGTATCGCGATGAGATTGCAATGATCGTCGAGCACGCGGACCGGAGCAAGAAGATTGTCGAAAAACTCCTCAACTTCGCGCGCCAGAATAAAGTCAGTCTCGAACCGGTCAATATCGTCGAGATGGTCCGACATCACATGGTATCTCTGGCTCCGCCGCCGAACATCGACATTGTCCTCGAAAGTGATCTCACTGACCCGATCGCCGAGATCGATCGCGACCAGGTTCTTCAGGTTCTGACGAATCTCGTGACCAATGCCTATGCAGCGATGCCTCAGGGGGGCAAGGTGATTGTCCGGACGACCGGAACCGAGTCTCAAGTGAAGTTCATGGTCATCGATACGGGGACGGGCATTCCCAAGGAAAATCTCTCGAAGGTTTTCACTCCCTTTTTTACAACCAAGCAACAGGGCAAAGGCACGGGTCTCGGGCTTGCAGTCAGTTATGGTATTGTTAAAATGCACCGGGGCGACATCCAGGTCGCTTCGAACGCGGATTCTACGAACGGGCCGACCGGCACGACCTTCACGGTCACTCTCCCTCGGCGCGCTCAGAAATAAGAGGTTGTTATGGAACTGTCCAGGAAATGCATTTTACTCGTGGATGATGATATTGATTACATTTTTCAGACTAAACTCGTGCTAGAAAAAGCCGGCTTTCGGGTTGTGTCGGCCCAATCTCTGGACGAGGCCCGGCAAGCGCTGGCCGAAACACGTCCCGATGTGGCGGTACTGGATCTGATGATGGAAGTGATGGATGCGGGGTTCGTCCTGAGTTACGAGATCAAACGGAAGGATCCGACCATCCCTGTGATTCTCGCAACTGCCGTCACCCATGAAACCGGCCTCGAATTCGACGCGGCGACTTCCGAAGAGCGGGATTGGGTGCGGGCCGACGTCGTATTGACCAAACCGGTTCGGCCGGACCAGCTCCTGCGAGAAGTTCACCGCCTCCTTGGATTGTAACGATGACACAACTCAATATGAAAATACTTGCCGTCGATGACGAACTTGGTATGCGTATGGCGGTCGCACGCGTCCTCCATCAGAAAACAGACCGGCTTCCGGATATCGACGACGAGGTACTGTATGAGGTGCGCCAGGCGGGAAGCGGTGAAGAAGCTCTGGAGATCATCCGGGATTGGTCCCCTGACATTGTCCTGCTCGACCATAAACTCCCTGGCATTTCAGGGCTCGACGTGCTCGAGGAACTATCGAAAACCACCAACGACTTCCTGGTTGTCATGATCACCGCCTACGCCAGTCTCGAGACTGCCGTCAAAGCCACCAAACTCGGCTCCTACGATTTCCTCGCCAAACCCTTCACCCCGGAAGAACTCCGGGTGACGGTCCGGAAAACAGCGAAAAATCTGATTCTGCAACGCCAGGCACGCAAGCACGCCGAAGAAAAACGGCAGGTCCGGTTCCAATTCATCTCGGTGCTCGCCCACGAACTCAAAGCCCCGCTCGCATCGATCGAGGGCTATCTGCGGATCCTGCAGGATTTCCAACCCGGCGACGATATCGATTCGCTCCGGCACATGGTCGATCGCAGCCTGATCCGCCTCGACGGAATGCGGAAGCTGATTCTCGATCTGCTCGACCTGACCCACATCGAATCCGGCAAGAAATCCCGGGAACTGTCCGATGTGGACGTGCGCGAAATCATCCAGACCGCCATAGAGACGTCTCTTCCCGCGGCCCGGGACAAGCAGATCGATGTTCGACTGCACGCCGATCAGCCGGTCATGATGCGGGCGGATCGAAGCGAAATTGAGATCATCATGAACAATCTTGTCACGAATTCCATCAAATACAATCGCCCGGGCGGTACGGTCGATATCCGTCTCGACCACAGCGGAAGTTCCGTGTCCATCTCGGTCGCAGATACCGGTATCGGGATGACGAAGGACGAGCAGGAGCGGTTGTTTGTCGAGTTCTACCGGGTCAAGAACAACAAAACGAAGAACATTCTGGGTAGCGGACTAGGACTCGCGATCGTCAAGAAACTGGCGCTTCTGTATGATGGAGATGTGAAGGTCGCGAGCGAACCGGATGTCGGGACGACTTTCACGGTCGATCTTCAGGACGGCATTTTGGCTGGTTCGTGATCACGGGAGCGATGAAAATGCGAAAACCTTCATTCGAGGAGATCCTCCGATGGCTGAAAGAGGAGGATCCGCGCGTCCTCGATGCGCTGTGGTCGGAAGCAGATGCCGTGCGGCGCGAACATGTGGGCGACGAGGTTCATCTCAGAGGCCTGATCGAAATTTCCAATGTCTGCGCCCGACAGTGCATGTATTGCGGAATTCGGGCCGGGAATACCCGGGTTGAACGGTATCGGATGACGGCCGATGAGATTCTGATGTGTGCGCGGCAGGCGGCCGGGTTTGAATACGGCACCGTCGTGCTCCAGTCCGGCGAGGACCCCGGGATCGAACGCGCGTGGATGGCCGATCTGATCCGGGCGATCCGAAATGAGACGGGGCTCGCTGTCACGCTCAGTCTGGGTGAGCGCGACGAGGCGGATTACCGCGAATGGAGAATGGCGGGTGCGGATCGCTATCTGCTGCGCTTCGAAACCTCCAATCGCGCACTCTTTGAAGCCATCCATCCGCCTCTTCCCGGGCAGGTCTCAGATCGGATGGCCATCCTCAGGACACTCAAGGAAATCGGATATGAAGCCGGTAGCGGTGTCATGATCGGTATTCCTGGCCAGACCTACCGCGATCTCGCCACCGATATCCTCACCTTCCGCAACCTGGATCTCGACATGATCGGCGTCGGACCGTACCTTCCGCACCCCGAAACTCCCCTCGCACAGCAGATGTTCGTTCAGGGTGAGGAGCAGGTATCGAACACCGAAGGCATGACTTACAAGGCGGTGGCTCTGACCCGGCTGGTGTGTCCGTGGGCTAACATCCCGAGCACGACTGCGCTGGCGACTGTCAATAAAGAACACGGACGCGAACTCGGCCTCATGCGCGGCGCTAATGTTGTCATGCCGAATCTCACGCCCGTCGAGTACCGCTCCAAATATGAAATCTATCCTGCAAAAGCGTGTCTTTCGGAGACGGGAGAGCAGTGCCAGGGATGCATCAAAACCCGGATCCGTTCGATCGGACGCATTCCTGGTAAAGGACATGGAGGCGCGAAACGAAGAGAGTGATGCGGTCTGCCCGGGCATTCACCGGAGGGCTGTTCGTCACGGCCGCGAGTCATCTTGTGATCGGTTGGTTTGGGTTATCCGGCCTGCCACGTGATCTGATCGAATGGATTCCCTGGGCCGTTCTGGCGGGGATGATGGCCGTGGTCGCGTTCACCGGAAGGTTATCGCTGCCGAGAGTTCTGTTCATGTCGGGTCTCGTGCTTGTACCTCTGGTGATTCTCTCGATCCATGCCGTCAGACCCTATATGGATCGAAATGCACGGATTATTCCGTTCGATGCGGTGAAATGGCGTGATGCGCTTCACGAGCGAAAGAACGATCCCAATCCCCTCCGTCTCGGAATGGCGCTCGATCTGATCCGGTCCGCACGGCTGGAGGGTGCGTCACGCGATGCTGTCCTGGAACTGCTCGGCCCACCGGACAGCCGGCGGTTTCAAGATCTGTCGATACCGGAAGGAAATCTGGTGTATCTGCTCAATCCTGGGGGGAGTGGCGCGAGTGTAGATGTGGAGGTGTTACGCCTTCAATTCGATCGCACTGGTATTCTCAAGACTTGCTGGATCGAGATTATCTGAGGATTAAAAAGCATGAGGCAATGGTATCAGGATCTGTTCACCGGATATGCCCGATCGTACGATCGGGAGTCATTTACACAAGGAACAATCGGCGAGGTTGATTTCATCGAATCCGAAATCGGCTCTGCGAAGCCTGCCCGCATTCTGGACATCGGGTGCGGGACCGGCCGCCACGCAATCGAACTCGCACGTCGGGGTCATCGCGTCACCGGTATCGATCTCTCAGCGGATCAGCTCGGGAGGGCTCGTGAAAAAGCCCGTGATGCACATGTCGCGGTCGAATTCATCGAGCAGGACGCGCGCAATTTCCGGTTCGATCATCATTTCGACGCGGCGATCATGCTCTGTGAAGGCGCATTCCCTCTCATGGAAACGGATGAGATGAATTTCGAGATACTCCGGTGCGCCAAGCATGCGCTTGCACCTGGAGGCCGTTTTATCCTCACTACATTGAACGCGCTGTTCCCTCTCTTCCATTCAACACAGGAATTCATCAATGATAACAATACCGGGATGGTCACGGCGAATTACTCGTTCGATCTGATGACGTTCCGTGAAACATCAACGCTGACGATCCCGGACGACAACGGGAAGCTCCGGACTCTTCAGTGCAACGAGCGCTATTACACACCGTCGGAAATGCGATGGCTGCTTGCGTCGCTTGGATTCAAGGATATCGGGGTATTCGGCTGCACCCTCGGGGCATTCAGCAGAGAACGGGAGCTGACGAAGGAAGATTACGAGATGCTGGTGGTGGCGACAGCCTGATCCGGCGGCGCGCACCTCAGGAACGCATTGGTATCCTGTTCCGTATCGGTTATACTCGGGACTCGCGGGAGGACTGGGAATCCGATGGTGCGGATAGAAACCATCATGCGTTCGAGGTGGGGCGTGCTGGGGGTGGTGCTGATTCCCCTCGTGCTGTCCCGCTGGATCGCTGCCGTATATATCGTTCCGAACACTCCCTATTTCGATAAATACGTCGTTCTTGCGGATGATTTCTACAATCCGGATGCGCGGGAGCCGTTCACCTCGAGCCCCGTATATTCGGCGTTTCTCGGTGGTCTGTTGCGTCTCGTCGGGAACGACATCCAAGCCGCGCGTCTTACACATCTCATCCTGGGGGGGATCGGTATCCTCATGCTGACCTGGGCGGCCTGCCGGCTGTGGGACAACGCAACCGGGATGGCCGCTGGTTTTCTCGGCGTCATCGCCCAACCGAGTCTGATCTACGATTGCGATCTGGTCACGACCGGTCTGGAAACGCCGCTCACCGCGATGTTGATCCTATTTCTGATCGATGCGGCGGTGACCCGCCGGGGCGCGCTCTGGCTGTTTTCCGGTATCACTCTCGGATTGCTCTCGGGAATCCGTCCGAACGCGTTGATTCTGACGCCCGTATTATGCATGGCCGCCTGGGTATCCGGCGTGGGAATCAGGCGTCGATTCCGCAACATTCTGGCCGCGGCGGCGGGCATCGCATGCGCAGTGCTGCCGATCACCTTCATGAATGTGATGCGGAGCGGGGAATGGATTCCCGTGACGGCTTCGGGAGGAGCGGTGCTTTACTCCTCGAACAATTACCGGGCGACCGGGCTGGGTTACTCACCTCCACCGGCATTGACCGAACTGGAAAACACGCTGTTCCGAGACTCGGGTCGCAGAGCACCGGTTGAACATACGCTTTTTAAATTTCTTGCGGATCGTGCGGCAGGGCGGACGCTAACCTATCGGGAAGCGTCGGCGCAGTATGAGGCGGATGCCGTGAGATTCATGCGTTCGAATCCATGGGGGACACTCGCTGGGTGGGTCCGGAAAACGATGTATCTGATGAACTCTTATGAGGTTTTGGATACCGTTTCGTTGTCCGTGATCGGGCGTGAGGTTGCCTGGCGGTTCCCGTTCTTTCCGGGATTCGGCACCTTTGTCGTTCTTGGTGTCTGCGGAATTATACTGGTCATTGCGGGATCGTCCCGGATGCCGTCTGCGCTGATCCTTCTCGGCGTCCCGCATCTGATCACCGGAGTCGTGTTTTATGTCAACGGGAGACTTCGCGCTGCCCTGCTTCCCGTATTGATCCTGTTTGCCGGGTATGCCTTGCGACGTCTTCTTGCCGCTCTTCGACGGCTCGATGCCGATCTGTGGCTCTGGATCCCCTGCCTGCTTCTGCTGACGGCGCTCGTCAGCTGGGAAAACGATGTGATCAGGCGACACCGCGAGACGCAGACTCCGGCGTTCCGTGCCTCCATGGAGGGTCTGCTGGCGTTGAAGGCGCAGGATCTCGACAGGGCGGAGGCATCGTTCCGGGATGCGGTGGCAATCGATCCCTTCGATGCGCGTGAGGCGTGGGCAAATCTTGCAGTGATTTATTCACGGCGAGGTAATGGTGCTGCGGTGGAGCAGTGTATGCGACGGAGCGGAGGGGTGTGGACGCACGAAGAACTGGCGACGATTGTTATTCCGCCGTTCGAGGAAGACCGGCTGTCTGCCGATCTGGCCGGCGCGCTGGCGTCATGGCGTGCGGGAGACCGAGAGCGGGCAGCTGCGCGCCTGAACGAACTTCTCGATCGACGTCCGGGACATCCCGACATCTTATACAATCTTGCGGTCTATGCTGCCTCGCGTCAGACGCCTCCATCATGCGATCAGGTGATCCGATTGATCGATCAGGCACTTGAGGCGGGGTTGAAATACGAGTTGATTTCGACGCGTGCCCGCAACCTGAAGGCAGATTGCTTGATGAAAACCGGCCGGGATGAGGACGTCGGACGAGAGCTGAATCAGGTGGCGTGGGAGGCAGAGATGATCGTAGAGCGAATGCCGGAAATCACGAAATGACGGGGAGCCTTTTCCGGTCACGCACTTTGGCGACGGGCTGATCGCGGGCGAACATCTGAAGGTCGAAGAACGCCCGGCTGGAATCTCGATCGACGACCCGAACGGGCCATTCATCATTCAGTTCGGCGGCAGTATTGTCCCAAGTGCGTTCGCCGACGTCCTTCCTGAGAGATTCGGTGTGGTCATCCGGCACTTCGTACAGATTGAAATCGCGGAATCCGCGCCAGATCAGATTCGATACGGTTTTCTCGGGTTCCAGACACGTGATGACGACCGTGGGGCCATTGCTGACGAGTATGATGTATGCCTTCATACAATACCTCCCGGTGAAGCTAGGTGACTTCATGTTCCTTTTTTATCATGATGGGAATTCCCGTCGTTGTCAAAGAGGCCGTTTATTTCATCAGCAAGAGACTCAGAGCCATCACCAGCATGCCACCCACCAGACCAAATAAACTGTCATGCCCTTTTCCGTAAGCCCGACTCGTGGGAAGCAGTTCATCAAGGCTGATATAGACCATGATGCCGGAGACGCCGCCAAAGAGAACCCCCAGAATCTCCGGCGGAACATGCCCATTGTTGCCTCCGACCAGATATCGGAGTGCGGTAAAGGCGATGACAGCACCAATCGGCTCGGCTAAACCACTCAAAACCGAGTACAGAAATGCTTTCTTTCGGCTTCCTGTTGCAAAAAAGATGGGCACGGAGACACTGATTCCTTCGGGGATGTTATGCAGGGCGATCGCGATGGCGATAGCCAATCCAAGGCTGGGGTCCTGAAGTGCCGCGAGGAATGTGGCCAATCCTTCCGGAAAGTTGTGAATTCCGATGGCAAGTGCTGTGAACAGTCCCATGCGCATCAGTCTGCTCCGTGTGTGCGGGTCGGTCTCCTCAACCGGCGATGCTCGTGTCGGGGCGACATGCATACCATCCGAAATTGGCATCGAGCGATCATGTAAGAAACGTGTTTCAGCTTCTGAATGGATTTCATGTGGATTCTCGGCGGCAGGGATCAGATTGTCTATCAGACCGATCAGCAGCATACCCCCGAAAAATGAGGCCGCATTCACCCAGTGGGCTCCCGTTTCGCCGAAGCGTGCGGTCAGGGAATCGATGCCTTTATAGAAAATTTCGACAAAGGATACATACAGCATGACTCCGGCCGAGAATCCAGTTGTGACGGACAGGAAGCGAAAATCCGTTCTCCTCGCGGTGAATGCGATGATGCTTCCTATTGCCGTCGCCATTCCGGCGAACAAGGTCAATCCGAATGCAACCCAGATGTCTCGAATGGGCACGTGCTCCTTCCTTGGATCCTGCCCCCGGGTTAAGGATACAGGCCGGTCATCACGCCATAAGAATAAGGCGAATGTGCCGGTGCGTCAATGAATCCGACTGGTCAGGATCAGGTGTCGGCGTCGGATCGACCGGATCCGGGCGAGGATTACTCGATGTATCCGAGACTCTGGAGTTTGGCACGCAAGGCAGCGTGTCCCTCACCGGCCTCGAATACCGCGTACTTCGTCAATGCGATCGGTAATGATACCCCCGGTGTCCACTCCATCGATTGACCACGTGTCCGGTTCACGTTCATCCGCACGCTCGTGCCGGCCAGATCGAGATACACTTCGTAATGATCGCCGCGATACGCGGCCGAGCGCACGGTGCCCCTCAACCTTCCCGGTGCGTCGTCCGGGCGTATGTCGATGTTTTCCGGCCGGATGAGTAATACGATGTCACCGTTTTGTCTGGGGGGTGTCAGACCCGGAATCTCGACATCCATCGTCCCGATGTGTAACGCACCGTTCTCGACAGTGGCCTCGATGACATTCACGTTTCCGATAAAGCTCGCGACAAATTTGGTTCTGGGAGAATCATAGATTTCGCGCGCTGTTCCGGCCTGCTCGACGCGACCATGGTTGATCACGACGATCTCATCGGCCAATTCGAACGCCTCCTCTTGATCATGGGTCACGAAAACAGAGGTCGTATGCACCTCGTCATGTAATTTCCGGAGCTGTCCCGACAGATTCCTCCGGACCTTGGCATCGAGTGCGCCGAAGGGTTCGTCAAGCAGCAGGAAGGATGGGCGGGGTGCGAGAGCGCGGGCGAGTGCGATGCGCTGACGCTGCCCGCCGGATAACTGGGATGGGTACCGTGAGGCGTATCCCTGGAGCTGCACTAGTTCGAGTAACTCGCTGACGCGGTCGCGGATGTCCGTACGGCTCCAATGATTGACCTCGAGCCCGAAGGCGATGTTCTTCCATACGGTCATGTGTTTGAACAAGGCATAATGCTGAAACACGAACCCGACACCGCGATCCCTGACCGGTTTACCCGTGACAGGGGTGCCCTCGAGGTAAATCTCGCCGGAATCGGGTTGCTCCAGCCCGGCGATCATCCGCAAAATCGTGCTCTTGCCGGAACCGCTCGGACCGAGCAGCGCAACGAGACGTCCGTGGTCGACGGTAAAACTGACATCATCCACCGCCACAAATCCACTCGCGCTGTCCCCTGCTGTGAACCGCTTCGTGATATTCTGAACGACGATACCCATGGCTTCTCCCAATGTCTCAATCCTTCCGGATCTCGATGTGACGTCTGAGCAGTTCCATGATGACGAGCATGCAGAAGGAAATGGCGGCCAGTGCCACGGACGCCGAAAACGCACCCTGGTAATGGAAATCAGTGAATTCCTGATGGATGAAAAGAGTCGCAGTCTGCGTGCGACCGATGACGCTACCGCTGACGACCAGCACAGCACCGAACTCCCCGAGTGCACGGGCGGTGGTAAGGGTGATGCCGTACGCCAGTGCCCAGCGGATCGAGGGCAGTGTAACGCGAAAAAAGATCTGCCAGGGTGAAGCTCCGAGCGTCCGGGCGGCATCTTCTTGATCGGTTCCGAGTTCGCGAAGAATCGGAATGAGTTCCTTGGCGGTGAATGGAAGCGTGACGAAGAGGGTGGCGAGTATCATGCCGGGAAGCGCATAGATGATCTGAATCCCGCCGGCCTCGAACCACCTCCCCAGCCAGCCCGTCTTGCCGAAGAGTATGATGAACATGAATCCGGCGACCACGGGCGACACCGCAAGCGGCAGACTGGTGAGTTCTTCCAGGAGGAGCCGTCCCCGGAACCGCTGCCGGGACAACACCAGCGCCAGGATGACGCCGAAGACCGTGTTGATCACGACGGCGAGCGCGGTGATGCCAAGGGTCAACCCGAACGCATGTCGCGCGGGCGCGTTGTTCAATGCCTGAAAGAACGGTACCGGGCCTTTCTCGAAAGCACTCCATCCGATGGCGCTGAGCGGAACGATGACCAGGAAAGCCAGCCAGAGCAGCATGACACCAGTCAGAAAATGGCGGCTCATGCTTCGCGATTCCTGCCCCAGCGCTGCAACAGATTCAGGGCAATCAGGACGCCGAGTGAGATGGCGAGCAGCACAACTGAAACGGCCAGCGCACCCCTGGGATTGTAACTTTCGATCTCCCCGTAAATATAGACCGGCGCGACCTGCGTCCTGAATGGGATATTGCCCGCGACGACGACCACAGAACCGAATTCTCCGAGTGCCCGACTGAATGCCTGCGCCGATCCTGTCAGGACCGCCGGAAGGATCGAGGGCATGACCACACGACGAAACACGGTCAAGCGGTTTGCGCCGAGTGTCATCGCGGCTTCCTCGATTTCGGGATCCATCTCCATGAGAACAGGCTGCACAGCCCTGACCACGAACGGAAGTGTCACGAATAATAGCGCCAGAATGATCCCCGGTTTGGCATAGATCACTTCGATTCCGTGGGCGATCAGGAAACGGCCGATCGGACTGACCGGCCCATAGAGAATCACCAGCATCAGCCCGGTGACGATGGTCGGAATGGCAAAGGGAAGGTCGATCAGCGCGTTGACGATCGATTTCCCAGGGAACGAGTGGCGAACCAGAACCCAGGCGGTCAGCGTCCCCATCACAGCGTTGATCAGAATCATCATGAACGCGAGCGCGCAGGTCAGTTGCACACTGAACAAGGCATCGGGTTGTAGGATGTCCTTCCACAAACGTGCAGGTCCGTCTTCGAGCGACCGGGCGGTGATCGCGATGAGCGGCAGGATAACGAACAACCCGATGAATGCGATGGCGAGTGAACGAAGAAGCATGTTATTTAGCAGCAGGCTCCGGCGCGGATTCCGTGGCGGTCATCTTCCGGCTTACCTCATTCCAGATTCCGGTCTCACTGAAGATGTTCCGCTCTATTTCTGACCATCCGCCGAGATATTCGACGGTGAAGAGGAACGGCGGAACGGGATACTTCTCCTGGAATTCCTCCGCTATCTGACTCAGAACCGGCCGAAAACCATACTTTGCAAACGAACGCTGGCAGTCTTCGGTATACAGAAACTTCACGAATTCCTCAGCCACCGCTCGAACTCCATGTTTATCCACATGCTTGTCGACAAGGGCAACGGGGTTTTCAATCAGAATCGTCGCCTTCGGGATCGCAAACGGAAACTCACGCCCCTGCATGGTCCGCAGCAGCGCTTCGTTCTCATACGTCAAAATCGCATCACCGATACCTCTTTCAAATGTCGTGACCGATTCGCGTCCCGACTTGTCCATGACTTTGACCCGTTTCATCACGCGGACAAGCAAATCACGACCGGCTGCCGAATCCTTCGCTCCCTTCTCGACCTCACTCTTCTTCATGCCCGCACCGACAAGCGCGTTGATGAACCACTGTGCACCTCCCGAAGTCTTGGGATTCGGACAGAGTACGTCGATATCGGGACCGGTCACATCTTCCCAGTCTTCGATACCGCGCGGATTCCCCGGCCGGTAACCGATCACGACGACGGAATCCGTAATGAAACCTCGCCATGCGTTGCTCTTCCAGTCGTGCGTGATCAATCCGGCTTTCACGATCTGATCGACATCGGCTTCAAGTGACAGCGCGGCGATGTCAGCCTCGAATCCCGCACAGATCGCTCGGGCCTGGGCACCCGATCCCACATACGACTGATCAAACGTGACAGTCCGTCCAGTCTTTTCCTTCCAGTAAGCCTGAAACGCCGGAATGATCTCTTTTTCGTACGCTTCCTTGGGAACGGTATAAGCGCCGAGAATAAGTTTGTCTTCTTGGGCCGGGGCAGCAGGGGCAGCGCTATCCTGAGGTTTGGACGATGAACATCCCGCAAGTCCCAGAAGCAGCGCGGTTGTCAGGCACAGGCACACAGTCTTGAGGACGAAACGATGCATGATCAAGCCTCCTTTAGCACTCCAAATGGAGTGTTATAGTAACATTTATCAGAGGTAGCCGAGGCGTTTCAAGCGTTTTCGCACGTTTTCCAGATCGCGCCCCGTCTGTTTCACCGGATCGACACGTGTATCATCCACTGTGTTCGCTGCGATATCGCGCAACACATACACCACGAAATCCGTTACCGAATCGAATCCCGATCCATCGATGATCTCGGTTAGACGCCGGTAGAGCGCCCGTGGAATCTTTATCGTCACCTTGCTCTCAGTACTCATCGGCATACCGTTCCCTCATCTTTCATGGCCGGGATCATCCAGAGAATTCCCGATGATGTCAATGGGCAGACGGTCGGCCAGACAGAATCCGTCGAGCGTGGCATGTATCCGTCCGTGACACGCTTCGACCCACCCGGCCTCGATCAGTTTCCTCGTTCGCTCCAGGTCCGGGTCGAACCACCGCACGGTCTCGATCGTCACTCCCCGTTTCGTCCGAAGTCCCAATGCCAGTTCTTCCAAACGGAGTTGCGTGTCATCCAGCGTTTCCCGACCGTCCTCTGCTGATATCCCCTGCTGCAGTCGTTTCGCATACAACCCGATCGGTTTTACGTTCCACCATCGAGTGCGACCGTCGAAAGAATGCGCCGAAGGACCGACGCCGAGATATGGGGTATGGTTCCAGTAATTCGCGTTGTGTCTGCATTCCGACTCCGGTTTCTGACAAAAATTCGAAATCTCATATTGTCCATACCCCGTTCGCTCAAGAAAACGGCTCGTTGCTCGAAACAGCCTCTTCTGGCGGATTTCCGGTAATTCCCGCACCTTTCCAGCATGAATCCGCTTCATCAGCGGTGTACCCGGAACGGGATCGAGTTGATAGCAGGAGAGATGATCCGGCTGAAGTCTCACAGTTCGGGCGAGTGTGCGCAGCCAGGCCGACGATGTTTGTCCCGGGAGACCGAACATGAGATCGACGCTGAGCGTCATATGTGAGGTGTTCCGTACGAGCCGGCAAGCTTCGAGCGCGTCAGATGGCGTGTGGTGGCGTCCGAGGAACCTCAGATCGTGTCTGTTGAGGGCCTGGATACCGAGACTGATACGATTGATCTGGAGTGATTCCCAGAATTGCAGGTTTGCGAGCGATACATTTTCGGGATTGGCTTCGAGTGTGATTTCCGCGGACGATGAAAGTTGGAACCGCGCATGGATGCCATCGAACAGGCGGGACAGGGCGGACTTGGGCAGCAGGGAAGGTGTGCCGCCGCCGATGTAAACAGTATCGATCTGCTGCGAAGCAGCGGGCGCTCGGTCGATTTCCAGGAGTATGGCATCGAGCCAGATCGGGATGCGATTCAGATCGGGGATCGAAGTGAAATCGCAATAGGGGCACTTCGCGATACAGAAGGGGACGTGAACGTAGAGCCCTGCACTCACGCGCTCATTCTTCATCCGTCCGGAGAACCGCGACGAACGCGCTCTGGGGAATCATCACGGCACCGATCATCTTCATCTTTTTCTTTCCACGTGCTTGTTTTTCGAGTAGCTTTCGTTTCCGCGTGATATCGCCGCCGTAGCATTTCGCCAGAACGTCCTTGCGGAACGGCTGAACGGTCGTGCGAGCGATGATCTTGCCCCCGATGGCTCCTTGAATGGCGATCTTGAACTGATGCCGGGGGATTTCCTCCTCGAGACGTTCGCAGATCTGCAGCGCTTTCATCCGAGCCCGTTCCTCATGCACGATGATCGAAAGGGCATCGACCTTGTCGCCGTTGACCAGGATGTCCACCTTGACCAACGGGCCTGGGCGGTATCCGATCAATTCGTAATCGAAAGATCCGTAACCCTGTGTGACGCTTTTGAGTTTATCGTAGAAATCGTAGACGACTTCGGCGAGCGGCATGTCAAAGAGCACCTCGATGCGGCCTGGCGCGGGATAATTGAACCGGGAATTCTCACCTCGCCGCTCCATGCACAGCTTCATCACCGCGCCCATGTAACGTTCGGGAATCATGATCGTCGCCTTGATAAATGGCTCACGGGCCTCGTCGATCATCGACGGATCAGGATAATACGTCGGGTTGTCGATCGTGTGTTGCTCGCCACTCTTGAGCGTGAATTCATACTGTACGCTCGGGAAGGTCATAATGATCGACTGAAAGAATTCGCGCTCGAGCCGTTCCTGGAACACTTCGAGATGGAGGAGTCCCAGGAAACCGCAGCGGAAACCCTGTCCGAGCGCGGCGGAGGTGTCCTTCTGGTAGATCAGTGCGGCGTCGTTGAGTTTGTAGCGTTCGAGCGAATCCAGAAGGGATCCGTAGTCGTCCGCATCGATCGGGTAGATCGAGGAGAACACGACAGGCTTGATTTCCTTGAATCCGGGCAGCGGTGTCGACGCCGGTCTGTCATCGAGCGTGATCGTGTCACCGATTCGTGTTTCACTGACGGTCTTGATCCCCGCGATGATGTAGCCGACTTCGCCGGCCAATAGCGCGTTCCGTTTGTCTCGCTGGAGGAGGAACACACCGACTTCCTCAACCTTGTGGACGGCGCCGTTGGACATCATTCTGAGCATGTCTCCCGGTTTCACCGTGCCGTCGAACACCCGGCAACTCATGACCGCGCCCCGGAATGAATCGTAATGCGCATCGAAGATCAGGGCGGTGAATGGTGAGGCCGGGTCTCCTTTCGGTGGCGGGATCCGAGAGATGATGGCTTCGAGCAGTTCGTCGATTCCGGTGCCCTCTTTGGCGGAACAGAGAATGGCGCCGTCGGAATCGAGTCCGAGTTCGATTTC